>NZ_JBAMMY010000146.1:0-8159 GCF_051233685.1 Desulfobacterium sp. N47 | reverse complement strand
CAGAACAAAACCGATGGAGATCGTAGCCGGGGAGAACGCCTGCTATACTCTCCTGGCATTTATCTGTCTTAAAATGGAGTTACACTGGAAATCAAACCCTATCGGAAAAGTGCGTAAGAGTCTGCCATTCTTTCAAAAACTGGCTGATAAAAATTTTACACAAAAACTTGACAGTACCAGCGCTGATGGGGCGTTATAGATTCCTTTTTCACCCGCTCTCTGATTTTAGCACATATATCATCGACTTGTGCTTCCTCTTCCTTGGTCAATTGAATTCCATAATCTTTCATTACATCCTCCCTTTTTAAACCCTCATTATGTTTCCATTCCTAATCTTTAAACCATATTATTCTCTGCGGTTATAGTACCTATAAATAGCTTCCATGGCTCGAGAGCAGGACATTTTTATAAGAAAATCCCTGACGGGAGCCTTGCCGCAGCAAGAAGACCAAAACAAAAAACATATCTTATACATAAATACTATGAGTTGTTCGCTTAAATCGTGCCAACATTAAATATGATTAATATCAAATAGTTGAGCAAATACGCATGTATAATAATCTGCATTTAGAAATTTTGTTTCTGCATTTAGAAATTTTGTTTTATTTTACTCAGAATACGGAATTTTACATAAATTTTGAACTCAAATCATTAAGTTATAAATGGAATTCACATTGGGATATTATAGCAATTGTCATAAATCTGTTCCGATACCCAATTACAACCAAGAAATCGGAATATTAGAGCCTGTTTCAAAATGTTTCGGTTTAGTCAAGGTCAAGGCGGACGAAAATTTTAACCACAGGAATACATTGAGTATTTTGAGGATTAAAATTTGAGCCCAACACAGAGATCGGCTAAAATGGGGCGTTTTGCAATTGGCTCATTATTATGGCAAATACTATACGTAACTTCCGGCACTAACTCAAGAACTTGTTGACTTATATGCTATCTTTATTCATTTTCAGCCGGTTTTTTATGCACATGCTGCGATTCCCATCGTTTGTCGAGATAATACAAAATTGGAACGGTCATTCGCGAGAAAAGAAGAGATGCAACTTCACCTGCCATCAGAGATATGGCAAGCCCCTGGAATATAGGATCAAACAATATTACTGAAGCGCCAACCACAACAGCTGCTGCCGTCAGCATCATCGGCCTGAACCTAACGGCGCCTGCATCGATTACGGCAAGATCAAGAGGCATTCCCTGAGAAACACGAAGCTCAATAAAATCAACAAGAATTATAGAGTTTCTTACAACAATCCCGGCACCGGCAATAAAACCGATCATGGATGTTGCTGAAAAAAAGGCGCCCATTATCCAGTGTCCCGGCAGGATACCGATAAGGGAAAACGGAATAGCCGCCATTATTACAAGAGGTGTTGAAAAGGATTTAAACCATCCGACAACAAGAACAAATATTAAAACAAGAACCACCGCAAAAGCTATCCCCAAATCGCGGAAAACCTCATAGGTAATATGCCATTCGCCATCCCATTTCATGGAAAACCGGCGATCTGATTCAGGCAGCGCTGAAGTGTGCTGAACAATTTTATATCCTTCAGGAAGCGATATGGCATCAATTTCTTTTTTCATCTCAAGTATGGCATAAACAGGACTTTCCTTTTCACCCGCCACATCACCTGTTACATAAACCACAGGCATAAGATTTTTATGATATATGCTTTTATCATTTTGTGTGTTTACGGTTTTAACAAGACTTGACAGTGATATCAGCTTTCCGTCAGGCTGAGCTATTTTTATGGCTTCAAGCCGTTCGATTCCCGCCCGTTGTGAAAGAGGAAGTTTTACCATGATAGGGATATCTTCTTTGTCCTTCGGCTGGTGAAGAAGACCGGCCTGTCTTCCCGAAAGGACCAGTTCAAGGGTGTTTGAAATCCGGGATGCGCTGATGCCATGAAGCGCCGCCTTTTGTCTGTCAACCTCAATATTGACTCTGGGCTGGTTTTCCTCCATATACCAGTCTACATCTACAACGCCTGATGTTTGTTCAAAAATTTTCATTACTTTTTCGGCGATAAGCCGTTGGCGGTTATAATCGGGGCCGTATATTTCCGCAACAAGAGTTGAAAGAACAGGAGGTCCGGGCGGCACCTCCGCAACTTTTATTCTGGCATTATACTTATCGGCTATTTCTTTTAATGCAGGCCTTACACGTTTTGCTATTTCATGGCTCTGATCTTTTCTCAGCCCTTTTCCGGCAAGGTTAACCTGTATATCCGCAACATTATTTCCTTTACGCAGATAATAATGGCGTACAAGACCATTAAAGTTGAAAGGTGCTGCTATTCCTGCATAAACTTCATAATCAACAACCTCGTTTACCGTTTTCAAATAATTGCCCATTTCAAGAGCGGCTAATACCGTATTCTCAAGGGTGGAATATTCAGGCATATCAATAATAACCTGGAACTCGCTCTTGTTGTCGAAAGGCAGCATTTTAACATGAACTTTTTTGATCGCAACAAGAGCACAGGCAGCCAACAGGAGAAAAACCACCAGAATAAGAAATGCATAATGCCAGAATGGTTTTTCAATAAGCGGGGTCATGATCCTGCGGTAAAACAGAGTGCTCCAACCCTCTTTTTCATGGTGTGTTGCGCCATTTTCCTTTTGACGGATAAGTTTTATTGAAGCCCAGGGGGTGACTATAAATGCCACAATAAGCGAAAAAACCATCGCCGCTGAGACTCCTACGGGAATGGGACGCATGTAAGGACCCATAAGGCCGCCGACAAAGGCCATGGGAAGTATTGCAGCGATAACCGTAAGAGTTGCAAGTATGGTCGGATTCCCCACTTCGTCTACCGCTTCAATTGCAACCTGGATTTTTGAACGACCAGCATTTTCGGGGAGCCTGAAATGCCGTACAATATTTTCAACAATTACTATAGCGTCATCGACAAGAATTCCGATTGAAAAAATAAGAGCAAAAAGAGTAATACGGTTTAGTGTGTAGCCATAAAAATAAAATGTAGAAAGTGTTAAAGCAAGTGTAACAGGTATTGCAAGAGCAACTATTCCCGACTCACGGTGACCTAATGTAAACCAGATAAGAATTGACACCGAAACAATGGCAATCATCATATGCAACAATAGCTCATCGGATTTTTCTTTTGCAGTTTCACCATAATGCCTTGTTATGGTCATATTTATATTGTCAGGAAGGATAGTTCCCTTTGTGTCATTGATTCTTGCGAGCACCTTTTCTGCAACTGTAACTGCATTTGTGCCTTTTCTTTTTGCTATTGTAAGTGTAACTGCCGGACAAGCATCTTTGGGCAGAGCATCTTTTGAAATATTTTTCTCTTTTGCCGCAGGACCTGCTCCGAAAAATACATATTGATCCGGTTCTCCAGGGCCGTCTGAAACAGCAGCAACATCTTCCAGATATACCGGTTTTCCTTCATGAACGGAAATGACCACTTTTCTAACATCTTCAATATTACGTAAAAATCCGCCGGTATGGACAATAGTCTGGCCTGCCTGCGACGGAAAAGATCCGGAATCCGAGCTCTGATTTGCTGCGGGTAAAATTGAAAAAACACGTTCCTGATCAATGCCGAATGCAGAAAGTTTAACCGGATCAATATTTACCTCAACCTGCCTTTTTTCACCTCCGATGATTGTTGTTACGGAAACATTTTCTTCCATCTTGGCGATATTTTCGACTTCGGCCGCTACGCGCCTTAGAAGGTAATGGTCGGCATTTTTCCCCCAGAATGTTAATGAAAGTACAGGCACATCATCTATATAACACGGCTTTACCAGAGGAGGGGAAACGGCATATGGAATTATATCCATGTTGGCCATAAGTTTTGATTGAAGCCTGACAATCGCCTGCTCTTCATTTTGCCCGACCAGAAAGCGTACTATTGCCAATGACGTGCCGGGACTTGAGGTGGAATAAATATATTCAACTCCCGGAATTTCCCATAAAAGCTTTTCCATAGGTGATGTTACACGCTCTTCAACTTCTTTTGAGCTTGCACCCGGCATACTGACAAATACATCTATCATGGGAACGATGATCTGTGGTTCTTCTTCTCTTGGCAAAGCAATAACCGAAGCGATGCCAAGAAGAATGGACGCAATGATAATAAGTGGTGTGAGTTTGGATTCTATAAAATAATTAGCAATCTTTCCTGCAGCACCCATCCTGAGGCTCATGAGAAAGTCTCCACTTTTACGCCATCTGTAATATTTATGCCGGGATTTGAAATATAGCGATCTTTTGGATTAAGTCCTGATAGAATTTCTACCGATTTTTCAAAAATTCTACCGGTGCGGATAACTCTGAAACGGGCCATGTTTTGGTCATCAACTATATAGATCCCTGTTAACTGGCCCTGATAAATTAATGCTGATGGAGGAATCGACAGCATGTTTACATCTCCGATGGGAACTGAAACTTTTGCATACACGCCTGAACGAACCGATTTATTTAAAGGGAAAGAGGCTTTAAACATGAAAGACCCGGTGGTGGAATCTGCAGCCTGGGATGTTGTATAAACTCTTCCTTCGAGCAAAAGATCATTTGATGCAGGAATTATTATATTTATCTTTTTGCCCATTTCTATGCTTTTTGCGAGAGCTTCAGGAATAACAAATTCTACATAATAACTTTGTGTTTCCTCAACACCAAGGATCGGTGCTCCGGGTGACGCAAGATCTCCCGGTTCCATCATTTTAGCTGTTACAAGACCGTTATATGGAGCATAAATTACAGAATCCTTGTCAAATGATTTTGCGGATAAAACTGCCGCCTCAGCCTGCTTGATACGGTTGCCTGCAGCCTGAACCATAGCCTCTGCCTGAAGCAATCCGGCTCCGGCCTGGCTGTTTTTGGTTTCAATATCTTCAAAATCCTGTTTACTGGTAGCATTATCATTATATAAATTGGAATAGCGTTTATAAGTATCACCTGCAAGTTTTGCAGCAGCGCGTGCCGAATCTGTAGCAGATATTGCGGCAGCATGTGCATTAAGCGCTTCTTCTTTAGCCTGTTCGGCCTGCTGCAGCTGAGCTTTTACCTGACTATTATCAAGAAGAACAAGCTCATCTCCCTTTTTAATCAGATCCCCTTCTTTTACATTTATTTTTTGTATTTCCGCCAGAAGCTTGCTTGATAGTGTGCTTTCCGTTATTGCATGAATAGTACCTGTGGTTTCATATAAAAAAGGTTGATTTACAACTTGCGCCTCCATAACAACAGCTTTAACCGCTGCATCTTTTTTCTCTTCAGAATTTCCCGGTTCAATTTTTTCCTTGCAGCCTGATAAAGTGACTAACAATACAACTATAAAGGAAGATATCACTATTCTTTTCAGCATATAGGACTCCATTTATACAACTGGATTACGGTGGCCCGTTCTTCGATCCGGTCTTACCGGAATGGTAAAAAATGATATTTTCGGAAACTTTGATATGTGAAATTAAGATATATTTGTTTTACACCGCTACCACAGATTTAACTCCTGGTACATCTTGCATTAAAAGCTTTTCGATTCCGTTTTTTAAAGTCATCTGTGACATCGGGCATCCTGCGCATGCACCCTGAAGACGCACCTTGACAATGCCTTCACTAACATCCACGATTTCCACATCGCCACCATCTTTTTGAAGCATTGGCCTGATTTTTTTTATTGCTGCCTCAACCTGTTCTTTCATTATCCCTCTCCTTTAATCCTTTTATTATAAAAATCTGTTTTAAATTCTTCAAACTCATCGTTTAAAATGGCTTTTCTCATATCTTTCATCAGCTTAGTATAATAGTAGATATTATGAATTGTATTTAAACGATATGCAAGTATTTCCTTTGACATATAAAGGTGTCGCAGATATGCCCGTGAAAAATTACTGCATGTATAGCAAAGGCACCCTTCTTCAACAGGAGCAGTATCATATTTATAGCGTGAATTACAAATATTGATTGTGCCCTTGTTTGTAAACATCTGCCCGTTTCTCGCATTTCTTGTGGGCATGACACAGTCAAACATATCAGCTCCAAGGGCTACAAGATCAACAAGATTTTCAGGTGTTCCCACTCCCATCATATATTTCGGCTTTCCGGCAGGAAGTTTTTCAAGAGTATAATCAGCTATTTCAAGCATAATATCAGCGGGCTCCCCAACACTTAATCCGCCTATAGCATACCCCGAAAATCCTGTTTCCACAATTTCTTTTGCGGACTTTTCCCGAAGATCCTTAAACATACCGCCCTGAACAATACCAAAAAGAGCGTTTCTGCTTTCACCGGTTTCTTCCCAGGTTTTTTTACATCTTTTTGCCCATTGAGTTGTCAGTTCGAGAGCATCTTGCGCTTCTTTTTTTTCGGCAGGATATTCTATGCACTGGTCAAGACACATCATTATGTCTGAATTTAGCAGCATCTGCACCTGCACAGCTTTTTCAGGTGTAAGAACATGACTTGATCCGTCAATATGAGACTGAAAGCTGTAACCCTCATTTGTTATTTTGGATAGCTTTGCAAGTGAAAAAACCTGGAATCCGCCGCTGTCTGTCAGTATGGGACCTTTCCAGTTCATAAATCCGTGAAGTCCTGAAAAAAGCTTTATAACATCACAGCCGGGTCTTAAGTATAAATGATATGTGTTTCCAAGAATGATGCTTGCACCTGCTTGTGTAATTTCTTCGGGTGACAGTGATTTTACAGATGCAAGCGTTCCTACAGGCATAAAAACAGGAGTTTCAACTACACCGTGAGAAGTATGCATCAATCCGGCTCTTGCCCGGCTCTTTTTCGATTCCGATATAACAGTAAAGTCAAACATTATGATTAACCGTGTTAAGTGTTAGGTTTTTATTGGATGAACATCGCATCCCCATAGCTGTAAAACCTGTACCCTTGTGAAATAGCTTCTTTATATGCGGAAAGGATTCTTTCCCTTCCGGCAAAAGCAGATACCAACATAAGAAGAGTGGAGCGCGGCAAATGAAAATTTGTAATGATTGAATCAACTACTTTGAAACTGTATCCGGGATAAATAAAAAGATCGCATTTACCGCTGCCTGAAAGAACCCTTCCTTTATGGTCGGAGGCATATTCCAGAGTTCTTATGCATGTTGTGCCCACAGCAATTATTTTCCCGCCATCCGCCCGTACTGTGTTGATTGCTTCGGCTGCTTCAAAAGATATGTCATACCTCTCGGAATGTATTTCATGCTCCCTTATATCGGAAACCCTTACAGGAAGAAAAGTTCCATAACCGACATGCAGGGTTATTTCTGCGGTTTTGGTACCTTTTGCTTTAATTTTTTCAAGAAGTTCTCTGGTGAAATGAAGACCTGCCGTAGGCGCGGCCACAGCACCGCTATATGACGCATATACAGTCTGATAGGATGTTTTATCATCTATTGATTTATTATTGTCCTTATCGCGCTTTATATATGGCGGAAGCGGCATTTTCCCGATTCTGAGAAGAATTTCCTCAAAGTTTTCGGAAGATGAAAATTTTAGCAGACAAATTCCATCTTTGACATCATTCAGCACCTTGGCTGTAAGATTTTCTTCAAATAAAATTAACGAGCCCTGTTTGGCAGGTTTGGAAGTTTTTACAAGGCATTCGCAAATAAAATCTCCGGTTTTATCCTGTTCTCTGATTCCGCCCGTAAAATCCAAAATAAGAATTTCGGCTTTGCCTCCGGTTTCTTTTTTCCCGAACAATCTGCCCGGAATTACCTTTGTATTGTTTATTACGATAATATCTTTGGGTGAAATGAAGTCGCAAATTTCAGAAAATTTATTATGAAAAGTACTTCCGGTATTTTTATCCAAAACCATAAGCCTGGAAGCATCCCTGCAGGATGCCGGTTTTTGCGCTATCTGGTCTTCAGAAAGTTCATAATCATAATCTGATAACAAAAACACGCCTATTGCCTCCCGATAAAAACAAGCCCATCCACCTTAATGAACCTTCATCCATTCCAAGAATTTTTATAATCCACTGTTTCATTTTTTCAGGAAACGCAAAATATAATGGACCCCGAAATTTGAACTGATGGTTAAGCTGCTTTTTCTGTGATATTGACTCCATTATAAAGGAGACAGAATGAGAAAGCAATATCCAGGGAATTTTAAAGCAAAGGTTGCATTGGAAGCCATCAGGTCAGAG
>NZ_JBAMMY010000159.1:0-6229 GCF_051233685.1 Desulfobacterium sp. N47 | reverse complement strand
ACATTTTTCATTTATCCGGCAATAGCGGACCTTTTGAAAAGGACTTTGTAAGAAAAAAGAACTTAAACCCGGAGAAAATATCAGAGACCTTTGGTAGCTTAATTTTTATGAAAATCAGTCTTGACATGGGGTCCACTATAGGCTTAAACATAATGCACCCTTTATATTGCATCCATATTTAAGAGAGCACGTATATTCTCTTACTTCAAGGTGTGGTTTTAGTCCTTTAATACTTCCTCTTATGGAAGCTCCAGTTTTGACAAAATCAAAATAGATTTATTGGAGAATGATTATATAAACATTTATCGCTAAACTGTGATATCATGTAAATATAAATATGCTTGAGACAAGCGGATGAGAAATCATCCGCTTTTTGTTTTTAGGATACAATGTTCTGTTTTAAGGTTGGAAATACGGTTGGAAAAATTATTTTAAAATTGTGTAAATCATCAGTTAGCTACTATAACACATTGATATTTATGGTACGCCCGGCTGGAATCGAACCAGCGATCTTCAGCTCCGGAGGCTGACGCCCTATCCACTGGGCCACGGGCGCATAGACTTACAAGGTCTTTGCAAAACATCTGATTTTAAAACCGTGTTTAAATGGCAGTATTTAAAAAAAATATGCTTAATAGCTAAATTATATGTGCTGAAAAGTCAAGTTTGAAAGCATTGCTTTGGCTTCGCCTACAACATACAAAGATCCGGTTATACATATTACTTCATCAGGCAAAGCTGTTTCAAGGGCATATTTGACGGCCTCGTCTACTTTGGGAATAATCTTTATATCCTTAACCAGATTTTTTGAAACAGCATAGAGTTTTTCCGGTTCCAATGCCCTGTCTATCTGCGGTTTAGTCAAAATAGCCCTGTCGGAAACCGAAAGGATATTTTTCAGCATAGATTTGTATGGCTTATCATCCAGCATACCGGTAACGACTGTTATTTTTCTGCCTTTATATTCTTTTGATAAAAAATTGTGCAAAGCCTGTGAAGCATTAAGATTATGTGCTCCATCAAGTATTACGCATGGAGAAGATGACACAATCTCAAGCCTGCCGGGCCAATTTGTCTGTTTAAGACCGGCACGTATATGTTTTTCGGAAAGATTGGTTTTCTTTTCGAGTATTTCGCATGCTGCCAGAACAAGAGCGGCATTTTCGATCTGATGATCGCCATGCAGGTTTATCTGCATATCCGGCCAGACATTGTTAATACCGAAATATGAAAAAGTTCCGTCTTTCTTTTTTTTTATTTTGAAATTATTTCCCAAAAGGTAGATAGGGGCTCTTTTTTTTGCAGCTATATTATTCAGCGTGTTAATTGCATTTTTTTGCTTTGCTCCGGTTATAACAGGTTTTCCTCTTTTTATTATGCCACCCTTTTCACCGGCAATCTGTTCAATTGTGGTTCCCAGGTATTTTTTATGCTCAAGAGAGATGTTTGTAACAATGGTTATCTCCGGTTGGATTACATTTGTTGCATCAAGTCTTCCGCCCATTCCTGTTTCGATAACAGCCCAATCCACTTTTTCTTTGCTGAATTCATATAAAGCCATAGCAGTTGTAAATTCAAAAAATGTGGGTTCGCGGGAACCTTTATGAACCTGATTCACCGCATTATATGATTCGACAACATTTTTGTTTGAAATGAGACGATTGTTTGTCCTGATTCTTTCATTGAAAGTTACAAAATGAGGAGAAGTGAACAAGCCGACTTTATATCCGGCTTTTTGTAAAATGGCAGATAAAGAGGATGCTACAGAACCCTTGCCGTTTGTACCTGCAATATGTATACATGAATAATTGTTCTGGGGATTTCCCAGATCGGAAAGAATATGTTTGATTGTTGCAAGCCCAAGTTTAATTCCGAATCTTCTTAAACCGTACATTGAGCTCAGGCAATCATTATAAGCCTTACTTCCCATAGATCTTTTCCTGGTAAATTCGGTTATTACTTAAAAGAGGCTATAAAAAACCCGGTAAGAAACAATATCTTTGCCGGGTTTTTTATTTGAAATATATTCACACTATTTTCTGTATTTACTTCTGGAAATAGCTATTCTTTCTCTTCTTAAAGCTTCGCGTTGTTTACGACGCCTGAATTCGCTCGGTTTTTCATAACTTTTTTTTAATTTCAACCGTTTGAAAAGGCCGTCATTTTGAATCTTTTTTTTCAAAATACGTATCGCTTTTTCAAGGTCGTTATCAAAAACCTTGACTTGAATTTCCTTCAAATTTACTCGCCCCCTTCTTTGCACCAGATAACTATAGGCTTTTTATCCCATTTCTGATGTTTTTTAATACCTGATTTGACAACTTTTCTTTCTGATACTTTCGCAAAAACCCAAAAAACTATTTTGTACCTGATAATACAGGTTTACCACTTCCGGTGTCGTAAAGTAAATCGAAGCTGATTGACCTTTCCGAGTCCGTATTTTTAACTTAATATTTATAACTTAGCAAGAAAAATCATCAACAAAATAATGTTTGGCATAAAACGCATTAATAAATTAAAAAACATCATTAAAGTTTTGAAAGAAGATCAGCCTGTACCTCTTTTACACCGGGAGTACCATCAAGTGGTATATATTTTAAAGTATTTGTATTTTTTGCAATATCTCTAAAATAATATGCTGATGCAAGTGTGCCATCGTCTGTGTTATAATATATGTCATGGCGTTTGTTGATTGCTTCTTCATCCTGATCATCGGCTCTTGTTTTCAGATTGCCACCGCATACACGGCATTTATCACCATTTGGCTTAATGGCATCTATATATATGTTGTTAGGATGATTATTGTCATTTTCGCAAAGTCTGCGCCCCATGATCCTGTTTTTTGCTATTTGACGGTCAAGAAGTATTTCAACTACTATATCAAGTTTTATGTTAGCCGCTTTCAATGACTCATCAAGTTTTATCGCCTGATTTTTATTTCTGGGAAAACCATCAAGGAGCCAGCCGTTTTTGCAATCAGGCTGTTTCATCCTGTCAAGTATCATAGGAATCGTAATTTCATCAGGGACCAAATCACCTTTGTCTATATACGCCTTGGCTTTTGCACCAAGCTCAGTTCCTTTTGAAATGTTTTCACGGAATATAGCGCCGGATTCGATATGAGGAGTATTATATTTATCCTTTAAAATGGCTCCCTGGGTTCCCTTACCACTGCCGTTTGGCCCGAAAAACAAAATGTTCATGTAAATTCTCCTTTTCTTATTTCATGGTGATATTTTATCACTTCTATAAACATGCTAAAGCTCATATCTTGGCTTAAATATAGAAACGACTAAATATTGTCAAGTGCAAGAACAATAAATGGTGTAATTAAAACTGTTGGGGGAATATTTTACGCAGCTTTGCCCCATTCCCGGTATTTATCCCATTCGTTGTTCTCCCGAAGTATTCTTAATGCAAGCATATCTAAGCCGCCTGTGCGGCGGTGAACCCTCCCGGTTCCCGGAGCTGGTCACTCCGGGCTTTCTAAGCCGCCTGTGCGGCGGTGAACCAGCAGACCAATTACCCTCCCCGTGAGTTAAGTTTCTAAGCCGCCTGTGCGGCGGTGAACAAACAACTCGGTATGACCACTGCCGAGTTACTTTTCTAAGCCGCCTGTGCGGCGGTGAACACTTGATGAGTAGATATTAATTGAATTTTGTATTTCTAAGCCGCCTGTGCGGCGGTGAACAACACATTGTCACCAACATCGGTGCCGCTCGATTTCTAAGCCGCCTGTGCGGCGGTGAACTTATTTCTCTTTCCGGGAAGAAAGTACTTGTTTTTCTAAGCCGCCTGTGCGGCGGTGAACAACAGCCTTCGATAATACGCATTATTCGTCACTTTCTAAGCCGCCTGTGCGGCGGTGAACGCTACGCTGAAAATTAAAGGGATAGTTTTGACCTTTCTAAGCCGCCTGTGCGGCGGTGAACAAATTGTCGGTTAGTGCGGATACCTTTTCTTCTTTCTAAGCCGCCTGTGCGGCGGTGAACATTTATTTATTTGACACAGTTCCGGCTGCTGATTTCTAAGCCGCCTGTGCGGCGGTGAACTTGTTGATATCCTGCAATCATTGGCCCAAAAATTTCTAAGCCGCCTGTGCGGCGGTGAACCTGGGAAGACTTTTATGTCAAAATGGATAGATTTTCTAAGCCGCCTGTGCGGCGGTGAACCATGTAAACAAGTGTTTTGTTATGACTGTTGCTTTCTAAGCCGCCTGTGCGGCGGTGAACTAGACGAAGCTGCTTTTCACGATGACCTTGCATTTCTAAGCCGCCTGTGCGGCGGTGAACTACAAGCGATTGAAGCGTATAAGCCCACACCATTTCTAAGCCGCCTGTGCGGCGGTGAACTATTCCGGGGGTTAGCATATACTCCTATAAAATTTCTAAGCCGCCTGTGCGGCGGTGAACAACTGCCGCCAATGAAGCTGAAAACTCTTTATTTTCTAAGCCGCCTGTGCGGCGGTGAACACAGTAATCCGTACATGCATGGTCTGGCAAACTTTCTAAGCCGCCTGTGCGGCGGTGAACGTGAATTGGATTAATGCTACGACCTGTATAGTTTTCTAAGCCGCCTGTGCGGCGGTGAACACTAACCGATGCAGAAACACTTTTCGTATCAATTTCTAAGCCGCCTGTGCGGCGGTGAACGGTTGCTTTCACAGTTGTACCAGGCATTTGCATTTCTAAGCCGCCTGTGCGGCGGTGAACTCAATCAGATTGAAACCCTTGCCCCGGAGTATTTTCTAAGCCGCCTGTGCGGCGGTGAACACAATATGGATTCGGCTTTCCGGCTTTTAGATTTTCTAAGCCGCCTGTGCGGCGGTGAACAAGTTAAACAACTCTTAAAAACAGTCTCTCAATTTCTAAGCCGCCTGTGCGGCGGTGAACTGCGTATTCAGAGCAGAAATCGTTGACGATGATTTCTAAGCCGCCTGTGCGGCGGTGAACGCCAATTTATTTGTATCTTTTTTTTGAGTTTTTTTCTAAGCCGCCTGTGCGGCGGTGAACAATATGCATTTCCTTGCGCATTCCCGAGAGTCTTTCTAAGCCGCCTGTGCGGCGGTGAACTGCTTAAAGCGCAGGCTTCCGCTTCGCGGCATTTTCTAAGCCGCCTGTGCGGCGGTGAACTCTATTGCTGAACCCGTGCTAAAACAATGAACTTTCTAAGCCGCCTGTGCGGCGGTGAACTACAGGATTAGACCGCAAAAAGATATTAGCAATTTCTAAGCCGCCTGTGCGGCGGTGAACTGCCGCGAAGCGGAAGCCTGCGCTTTAAGCAGTTTCTAAGCCGCCTGTGCGGCGGTGAACCTTTTACTCCGGCGTCGGCCATATAGCCTGGCTTTCTAAGCCGCCTGTGCGGCGGTGAACTTTTGTAAGGTCTGTGTAACCTTTTTTTGTAATTTCTAAGCCGCCTGTGCGGCGGTGAACTATTGAAATCTGATGATGAAACCATTTTCGTTTTTCTAAGCCGCCTGTGCGGCGGTGAACCTGTCTCCTTTTGCGCCACCGGATATTTTCCCTTTCTAAGCCGCCTGTGCGGCGGTGAACCCATATTTGCTGACAAGACGTGCTTTTTTCCATTTCTAAGCCGCCTGTGCGGCGGTGAACCCAGATAATCAAATTAATGCATAAATACATGGATTTCTAAGCCGCCTGTGCGGCGGTGAACAGAGACAGCCGGTGGATCAGAAATTTATCATCTTTCTAAGCCGCCTGTGCGGCGGTGAACAAGAAAACAACCCCCTGCATTCCCCCTTAACAATTTCTAAGCCGCCTGTGCGGCGGTGAACCCGTCACCCCAATCTACAGTATAATTACCTGTTTTCTAAGCCGCCTGTGCGGCGGTGAACACTGTGGGCAGCCTGCCGTTCGGCCTGGTACTTTTCTAAGCCGCCTGTGCGGCGGTGAACGGATCGCTCATATTTATTAAATCTGCGTGCATTTTCTAAGCCGCCTGTGCGGCGGTGAACAACAAGCAAGGCCGGTGACGGTATAAGGCTTTTTTCTAAGCCGCCTGTGCGGCGGTGAACGTTTCAACAGCCGTTTGCCAGTCCGCAAAATCTTTCTAAGCCGCCTGTGCGGCGGTGAACGGCATCACATTAAAATCTCATACTATCTGTGCTTTCTAAGCCGCCTGTGCGGCGGTGAACACAATGTAGGCGTGCCACATTGGAACAATGACTTTCTAAGCCGCCTGTGCGGCGGTGAACCAACCCCCGTTGACT
>NZ_JBAMMY010000158.1:0-6940 GCF_051233685.1 Desulfobacterium sp. N47 | reverse complement strand
ATATTATCATCCTTTCTTGAATTGGTGAATTTAAGAAGATAATAGAGCATTCTCTTTATTAAATCAATATGTTATTTGGTATTTCAACTGCTTTTTATAAAAATAATCGGATCAATGCGAGACTTTTGAAATTACCTCTTTTAACTATATTAAAGCCGGTGGTAAGTATTCGTTTTCCGATTATTATACTGCAAAGTATGATTCGGCAATAATTGAAAGAGATCTGAAGACAAACGTAGTATTTGCCGACCACAATCTGGTAACAGATGGAGTATTCGGTGAAATGAATTTGATTATGTGCAGGAATGTTCTTATATATTTTGACAGGAAATTGCAGAATCGTGTCTTAAATCTTTTCTGCGAAAGCCTCTGCCATGGAGGATTTCTTTGCTTGGGTTCAAAAGAGAGCCTCAGATTTTCAGAGTGCGCCGATGATTTTGAGAATGTGGTTAAAGGTGAAGTTATTTATAGAAAAAAATCATAAACAATAACCGCAGCAGTCTGAAATAGAATCAGACGGAGATTTATAATGGCTGAGAGAGAAAACGCCAACATACTTATAGTAGATGACAGGCCGGAGAATTTAATTGCTCTGGAGGCGCTGCTTGAGAATCCCGAATTAAACATTGTAAAGGCGCTTTCAGGCAATGAAGCCCTTGGTCTGGTTCTGGAATACGACTTTGCTCTTGTACTTCTTGATGTGCAGATGCCTGAGATGGATGGTTATGAGACTGCAAAACTTATGAGGGGAATTAAAAGAAGCAAAAACGTACCTATAATATTTTTGACTGCTATAAGCGGGGAGCAAAAGCATTTATTGCGTGGTTATGAGGCAGGCGCTGTCGATTTTTTGTTTAAACCCATAGAGCCTAATATTCTTATGAGCAAGGTAAAGATTTTTCTTGAACTGTATAATCAAAAAAGGCTTATTAACGATCAATCGCTCGAACTTAAGAAAAACATTGAAGAATTACTTCTTGTAAAAAAGGAACTGGAAAAAACCAACAAAATATTGCAGGATATTTCTTCCATAGACGGATTAACATCTATTCCCAACCGCAGGTGTTTTGATGACTTTGTGAACAGGGAATGGAAAAGCGCGGTTCGAAAAAGTACTTCTTTGTCTTTTATCATGATCGACATAGACAATTTTAAGGCTTATAACGACAATTATGGCCATCAGGAAGGTGACGAGTGTCTGAAACAGATAGGAAAAGTACTGAAAGAAGCTGTTAAAAGACCGCAAGATCTTGTAGCACGATACGGCGGGGAAGAGTTTATAGCTGCTCTGGTTGATACTGACCCAAATGGCGCAAGCACAGTGGCAGAAAGGATATGCTCGAAAGTAAAGGCCCTGAACATTCCGCATGCATTTTCTCCAACAGCAAATATAGTAACTATAAGTATGGGAATTGCCGGAGGGATTCCAAATCGGGAATCATTACCCGGTTCATTTATAACAATGGCGGATAAAGCTCTTTATCTGGCAAAAAAAGAAGGACGTAATCAGATCAGACTCTTTTCGGAAACTGAAGAAAATTCTCAAATCGATTAAACAGTTGTTGCCAAATATAAAAATTATGGCTCATATGATCCATCAACAATGGAGGGCAACAATGGTTTTTTCGGTTTTTATCCGTTCTCCTTCTTTGATAAACTTATAATACCGGCGTGGCACATATTCATCTCCGGCATCAACGGATCGGAATATTATTACGGCAAATGCTATAAGCGCTGTAAAATAAGGATAGGAGCTTTTTATGTAATGATTTATAATTTTATAGGCGTTCTGTTAAGTCTTTATGTTTCAATTAAAGGCGCTGATAAGAATCCAACTATTTCTTCAACTAATAAATCAGGAGCCGTTTGGATTGCCGTATGATGTTGCCCGTCCAATATGAAAAGCCGGCTGTCAGGTAATGCCTTTTGAAGAGTCTTTGAGCTGATATGCCAATGTTTTGGACTTTTGCTTCCTACAATAAGTAAAACAGGTATATTAAGTTTTCCGAGCCGTTCAGAATCAAAGCAATAGCGATCAACTAATCGTGATTCACGGACAATTGTGCGGGCTACAGCTGCTTTCATCGGTTGGGCTGACATGTTTTGTATGGCTGAAAGTTCTTTTAAACCGGATTTTACAATATCTTTTGCAAACATAAAAAGGGCTTCTTCCATTTTTCCTGCATCTATAAGCGATTGCATGCGGGAATCAAACTCATCCGACCATGGATAGCCCCCCCATGGAACCGGTATTTCATAGATGATAAGCCGACCCACATTAGAATTGAGTAAAGCAGTTTCCAAAGCGCAAAGTCCTCCGAATGAATGTGCGAGCACATTTACTTTGCCCCCTATAGCATTAATAACTGCTGCAACGTCTTGGGCCTCATTAATCAGTGTATAAGCCGGAGAGTCGCCACTGTGCCCACGTCCACGACGATCCATGACCCATACGCTGTAATAGTGCTTCAGCGCAGATTGCATCGGCATCCAAACACTGTGGTCTGCCATGGTTCCATGAACAAGAAGAAGTGGTGGGCCTGATCCGCAAACCCATGTTGCTATTGGAGTGCCGTCTTCGGAGCATACTCTTTTCATGCCGTTATAACCTTGTTTTGGAACACAATGTGTTATCTGACAAAAATATCATTACACTTTAACCCCTGGAAATGTTATAATTTGATAAGTACAAGGCAGTCAATCAAATTAAACCCGTATTCAACAATCATGTATAGGAGAACTTGCTATGAAAATGACATTTATTTTAATTTCGTTATTGATCTCGTTCGTTCTTTTTTCAAACACCGTATATGCAGAATCTTTAAAATGGCAAATTGACCCCGTTCATTCCCGCATCTATTTTGATATAAAGCACATTTTTGCAACAGTCAGGGGTCAGTTTGATGATATTTCAGGGACATTGGTATTTGACCCGAACAATATAAATTCGAGCCGCTGCGATATGGATGTAATAGTTAAGAGTATAAATACCGGTATCCGTCAAAGAGATGATCATCTGCTGACAAATGAGTTTTTTTCGGATGAAGAATATCCGGTTATGAAATTTAAAACCACAGGAGTCAGTCAAGTAAATGACAAACAGTTTCAGCTGATAGGTAAACTTACTATTAAAGATGTTACACGGGATGTGGTGGTTCCGGTTAATTATCTGGGCGAAAAAGACAATCCTATGAATCCCGGGCAGCTTGTGCGTGGTTTTGAAGGTAAATTCACTATAGACAGGCTGCAATACCATGTTGGAACCGGCAAATATTATAAGATGGGGGCTATCGGAAAAGACGTGGATATTATCATTACCATTGAGGCGTTGAGAGATAAGTAAAGTAAGCGCAGCAGAATTTTTGAATACCGGATCACCACCAATCTTTCCTGAGGTGATCCGGTATATTTAGATATTACTATAAATTTCTTTTCACTTCGCTTTTTTCTTTTAATTTATCAAGAAACTTACCAACTTCATCCTGAATCTTTTCCTGTTTGAGATTTTTTTCAATTTTATCTTTAAGATTAGTTTCATAGAACTTTTTAATTTCTTCATCGGATATTTTTATTTTTTCAACAAACTCCTTGTTTATATACTGCTGTATAGTCATTACCTGTCTGATCTGATTTTTAAGAGAAGCTTCTGTCAGTTTAACTCTGGCCAGTTCTTTGTTGAATTCATCCGCATTTTTAAACTGCCCTTTAAATTTATTAAACTGCTCGTCAACAGTTGAATCCTCAACCTTAAATCCATTCTTCACACTCTCCTGATAAAGCAATTCGGTTTCAATCATTTTTTCAAGAACCTTTTTCTTCATATCAGAAAGTGCTTTTTCATCAGGTTTTTCCCCGCGGTTAGCGTATTGTTCCTCAAATGCGAAAAGCTCTCTTGTAAAATCTTCCTTTTTAATTCCTACCCCATTTACAACTGCAATATCACCCTTTGGAGCTTGAATTTTTTCTGCTTTATCAATTTGTTTATTCGGTACTACCAATTGTTTCTTTGCAACTTTATCATCTGTTGCAGTTTTATCCGCTTTTCCGGCTTTGACTGGTGATGCAATAATCATAATCGAAATTATAATCAGCATAACCCCAAACAACCTCCCGCTTTGTGAACGCATTGCAATCTCCTTGTTTTTTTGGTTAATTAAAAATATTTATTATGTTAAAATATATATAAAATTTAGCTTTTAAAATTTACATCAACAGGCCGAGGGCTTATAAGCCCAGGCTCCTCGCATAGGAGTGAAGCTTGAACCGATACAGCGCATATCCTCCGTATCTTTATACAGGAAATATGCGCGAATCTAAAATAGATCAACAATCCACAGGGTCGAAAAATTTCCGGCTGTTCACAGCAGGAATGTTAAATTTGCTTAAACTGGCAAGAGAGGGGAAACTCTTTCCAGCCGTTGCAGAAAAAAAGCTGCTTTTACTTTATGAAGTTGTTATTTTTTACGGCTAAAATATCACCTAAATATGTTGCTGCGCAAATATTATTTTTTAAAGGCATTAAAAAAAAATATTAATACACCTGGAAAAAGTCGGAAAATACCTGTTTCGTCATGCCGGACTGGGGACTTTTTACGGAAGTGTCAAATATTTGCTTGGAAAGAAAAACAAGGCATGTTAATGAAACCTTTTTACTTTTAGATCGGTAATGATGATATTCGTTATAAAATTTATCAGGAGGAACAAATGGCACAAACTCTTATCTCATATTATTCGAAGTCAGGAAATACAAAAAAAATGGCTGAATGCATAGCAGAAGGAATTAAGCCAACTGAAGGCATGGAAGTTATTTTGAAAAAGGTTGAAGATACTGTGATAGAAGATATGCTCAATTCCGACGTGATAATATTTGGTTGTCCCACCTATTTTGGAGTAATGACTGCCGGGTTAAAAGAATTGATGGATAAAAGCGTTAAATACTTTGGTAAACTTAACGGAAAAATCGGAGGGGCTTTTACATCATCAGGCGCTATCGGAGGCGGAAACGAAACAACTATACTAAGCATTATCCAGGGATTCCTTATACATGGCATGATAATACAGGGTTTCCAGAAAGGTAACCATTACGGGCCTGTATCAATAGGGGCTCCCGATGAAGCCGTCAAAGAAGAGTGTGTGCGTTACGGAAAGATGTTAGGTGATCTTAGTGTGAAGATATCGAAATGAATAATCCAAAAATCCCGCATAAAGAACTCGTGGCTGACTGGCAAGCCCTTATGAGAACTTTCATCAGGCCGGAAGATGTTGCCGCAAAAACCACACTTCTTAAATACATGGAGCAGATTCTTTTCGGTCTTCATGATTTTTTAAATACACATGTAGGCATAACGGAAGAAGTCAGCTTAAAAGAGTTATCGGATCAATATACAGATACTCTTATAAGTGAAAATCCCGAGGAAAAGCTTGCGGCTGTTATTTCAAATATAATTGAAAAAACAGCCCCTAATGCCGTAAATGTGGCATCTCCTTATTTTACAGGTCACATGACTTCGGCAATACCATTTTTCATGGTACATCTTAAAACAATCACAGCTGCCTTAAATCAAAACGTAGTTAAGCTTGAAACTTCAAAAATCCTGTCAATTATAGAAAAACAGGTTTTAGCAAAGATACATAGAGTTATATTCAAAAAGAGTGAAGATTTTTATTTAGAGCATGTGCAAAATTCCAGGACTTCCCTGGGTGGGTTCACTGAAAACGGAACGCTTGCAAATCTGACGGCTTTGTGGATTGCAAGAAACACTCAACTTGGCCCTAAAGAAGGATTCGAAGGAGTAGATAAAGAAGGAATATTCGCCGCATTCAAGGCTTATGGCATAGAACAAAGCGTAATACTTGTATCCGAACTCGGGCATTTTTCTTTAAAAAAAGCCGGGGGCCTTCTTGGAATAGGTAATAATAATATAATATCTATCGGGCTGGACAGTAGTAATAGAATTGACATTGCCAAACTTAAAGAAAAAATAAATGAAATAAAAAACTCCGTCCATAAAATCAAAATTCTTGCAATAATCGGTATTGCCGGCACCACTGAAACCGGCACCATTGACCCTTTAAGGCAACTCGGAGAAATATGCTCTGAAAACAATGTTCATTTTCATGTTGATGCAGCTTGGGGAGGGCCTGTTCTCCTGTCTAAAAAATATAAACACCTGCTTGATGGTATTGAACTTGCCGATTCGGTCACAATCGACGGGCATAAGCAATTTTATATGCCTATGAGTTCAGGAATGGTTTATTTCAAAGACCCATGCCTGATGGATTCAATAACATACCACGCAAATTATGTTAACAGACGCGGTTCGGTTGATCTTGGCATTAAATCTCTTTCAGGCTCAAGAGAAGCCAACTCTCTTGTTCTTGACAGCGCTCTTAAAATAATGGGTAGTAAAGGCTATGCCCTTCTGATTGAGCATGGGATAGAAACAGCAAAAGATTTTGCCGATGAAATTAATAACAGACCGGATTTCGAGTTGATAACAATGCCTGTATTAAATATTTTGACTTACAGGATTTTTCCCAAAGAGTTAAGATTGCAATGGAATGAGTCGGAAGAAGTTCAAAGAAAAATAAATGAAAAACTTAACGAAATAAACATTATAATACAAAGGCTTCAAAGAGAAGCCGGAAATAGTTTTGTGTCAAGAACCACTTTAAAAGCCCATAAAGAATGTTGTGAAAACATCGTTGTTCTGCGCTGCGTCATAATGAATCCGATGACAAATATAAACATACTTCGTGAAATACTTGATGAGCAGGAAGAAATTTACAAAAAAACATTGTAACTATTCAGCGTCATTTTAATATATACTACCATTCACATAAGGAAGTCGGGCAATTTGCCTTTAAACAATAGCTCCAATGCCTGACTTGCCTTAACTCCATGCTTGCGGCAAGTAGACAAATAGCTTCGAACCCGGCA
>NZ_JBAMMY010000153.1:0-1425 GCF_051233685.1 Desulfobacterium sp. N47 | reverse complement strand
AGAAAACATGCTCAACTAATTAATATCATACAGAGAGTCACCGATATTTTCATTCTTCTTATTATTACATGGCTTGTCAGCAAAAAATACGGATCAAACGAATTAAATAAAGTATTTGCCATATATGGAAGTTTGCTTATGAAAGAAAAAAGTCATTTATATTGGAAAAATATGGTATAAGTTAAAAATTAGTTTGTCGGTGTTTTATGTGAGTGGAAAATAGAAAAATATTATGGGGTCAACATTATGAGAACAATAGAAATAAAGTATCCGGAGACAATACCTGCCATACTTAATCTCAGTCCGGATAAATTCGAACAAGAGGCTAAATTTGCTTTGGCGGTTAAATTATACGAAATGGGGCGGCTTACATCCGGACAAGCTGCACAGCTGGCAGAAGTATCGCGAGTGATATTTTTGCTGGACTGTCGGCGATATGGAGCAGCCAGTGTGGATTGGGATTATGACGAGATTGATGCTGAGTTTTCGGATATGAATAAATGAACGATAAGGCGATCTGCAACACAGGCCCAATAATAGCCCTGTCAATGATTGACAGCATTGATATTCTCAGGCATCTTTTTGAGTTTGTTGCTGTACCGGAAGCAGTCCATAAGGAAATCCTTGAAGGCGGAACAGTAAATGCCGGGCTGGCAAATTACCGAAAGGCAAAATGGATAAAGGTTATGAAACTTTCCAATCCGTTAGACCCTTTATTGATAACATCTCTTGATGTGGGGGAGGCCGCCGTAATTGGGTTGGCAAGGGAATTGAGTGTTAACCTTATTTTGATTGATGAACGAAAAGCAAGAAAAATCGCCCGCACTGTTTATGGACTTCACGTTATCGGGTCGGTAAGAGTTCTTGTTGAAGCCAAAAAACGCGGGATTATAGATAATGTCGGTGCTTCAATACTGGCCATGCGGAATAGCGGCTACTGGATAAGTGATTCGATTGTAGAGACGGCATTGAAGCATGCTGGGGAGAAAATATAGTTTTTCTTCTCATGCACACAGGTGACAAGTACTCCACAAATTCCCGCGGTTCCTGATAAAACCTCCAACAATTACCGATTTTAGCCCAAGGCTCTTTCCGGTAAGTACCCTTTTTCCCCTTTTAACCGGAATGAACTATAAACCGGAAATATAAGTTGATCGGAGAATCATAAAAATACCATGGCTTTTTATCCTTATAATATTTAATTGTATCATCCTTCTTTTAAGCAACAAAACGCAACTTGCGGTTCTTCTGCCATTTGTGCTTTTTAAAGCTCCTGAATTTTTAGGGTCTTCGCACATTTGTGTGGGTGACCCCTATATATAGCGGTCATGCAGTGATGACCTGGAATGCACTTGGTTTCCTTTTTGGGTAGAGATCAAACCCCCCCACAGTGGAAGTAGATAGCGGTCCTATAGTGATCTCGGT
>NZ_JBAMMY010000151.1:0-9742 GCF_051233685.1 Desulfobacterium sp. N47 | reverse complement strand
CTCTGACCTGATGGCTTCCAATGCAACCTTTGCTTTAAAATTCCCTGGATATTGCTTTCTCATTCTGTCTCCTTTATAATGGAGTCAATATCACAGAAAAAGCAGCTTAACCATCAGTTCAAATTTCGGGGTCCATTATATCCACTGGGAGGAAATAAGCATGACAGAGGAAAATAGTATGCAACTCCATGATGCGCCAATTGAAAAATTCACATCATTTTTTCTTTACCCATTTCACTGTGATTGTAAAATCAAAGCATCTCCGCATAATTGGGATCAATTACCTTTTGAAATTCCTTCAAAGCCAAAAGAATTGGTAGCAAACTGGAATCTTCAGAAAAATTATGCAGAATACATCTATTTTCATGATTATGTCAGGGCTTTTCTGTTTCCCCAGAAAACGGGGGAGTCAGTAAAAATTGAGGATCAGAATATCGTGTGTTTTTTTAAACACCGTTTAAGCTACGGTTCCATCTGTCTTGAAAAACTCAACGGAGATAAAATGTCATCTTTGCTTGCTGGCATTTACCTATATCATTTTCCAAACAATATTTGGGTTCTAGTCTTCGAAACCAGCAACACCAATGATGACAATCCAGATCAGAATAAAGATATCAATGCCCCCTTGATCAGCACTGGAGGGGAGTTGCTTCTGTTTAACAATATGTTCCGTCGTGTGTACCCTGCCTACTTTGAAAAAGATAATCCTTTTGAGCAGATGAAGGGGAATGACTTTCCAAAGTCGGTTTCTATCATTTCGGATTCATTTGAGTTTTCAGAGACCTATTCGTTGGATGACGTGTTTTTAGACACAATGACTCCGGTAACTAATGACAACCTGAAAAATAGGCTCTACCCGGTATATAAAAGCCCGGTTACCGAACTGTTGAACTCTTTTTGGGGAGAAGATAATGGAACGCAAATTTTTTACCCCATTTTGGACGACCGGATGCTGGTTCACAGCTACGTGGCTTTTAAAGATGACACCACTGAAATGGTGAATCGTGATCAGGATGATATTTATTTTTCCCATTTTATGTATGTCGATAATCCGGGTAATAACTACAGTTATGACAAACAATTTATCTGCGATCTGATGCAGAAACATGAATATACCCGTTGGAAGCATTATCGGACCCGTATGGGGTTTACCCGCTACTCATCTGCATTTATGTACTTTGGGAATAAGGGATTTTGTTATCGTCCGTTTGTATCAATGTATTTCCAAATGTTTCTCCTAACTACTTATTACAGGGCTTCGTTGATTCGTTTTTCGAATGAGATTGCTGAAATTGCAAAAGATTTTCCTGAAAAACTGAAGAGGAATATACCTGATGAGTTACCGTACCGCCTCAGGGACCTGCATACCCGCTTCATGAAATTCATGAACGTGCATTGGTTTACAGAGATCACCAATCAGGATCAGGGAATTGAAATTTATCAGAAAATGAAAGACGCTTTTGAGCTTGAACCCATGTACGAGCAGGTTAAAGATGAGATTGGGCGAGCTGATGAATTGGTTGAGTTGATTCACCAACAAAAAATTGAGCGTTTTCAGGATGTCGCAACGAAAATTGGCCTTCGATTTGCGCTTTTGGCAGTGATTATAGGTTATTTTGGAATGAATTTTACTGAAGTTAAATTCTTAAATTGTTACGTTTGGAATAATTTTTATGTGTTCGGAGCTGTAACCACAGTGATTGTAATTCTTTTATGTGTTTGTTTTAAGATATACAAAAATGAATGCCGGAAGGAGTGATGCTCTACTTACACCAACTCACATTACCATACAATAACAGGAGCCTTTATGATGAAAAAATTCCTTTTCCGTGCCGAGGCAGTCAACCTGACACCAACTGTATATGACACATCGGATATCAGCACCATCAGAGGGGGCGGGTTTTACCTGCTGAACAGGGTTGGCATGCTGGCGCAGCATACCAACTGGAAACAACATCTGATTACAGAAGGCGCCAGTTCTGCTGTGTTTGCAATTGAGACAAACGATCCAAATGACATACGCCAACAATTGCTGAAATTTCTATACAACGGAAGCCAGCCTATAAAAGAAATGATGTTTATTGTTGAATATATTGAAGAAACAAATAGTTTTCCAGAAGACATGGCCAGACTGATGGGAAAAGTCCGGTATGCCCAGATGCAATCCCCAAGTATTCGGATATTTCCGGAAACGCTTAAAGCAGAATCGGGTATGGATTTTGATGAACTTAACCGGGTACTCCCAGCTCATCAATGGGATTCCGGAAAGGAGAAAAACTTATCATCTTTTACATACAGTCGTAGGGAGCAGGGCAAACCACTTCGTCAGGAAATCTATAAAAACGTTCTGGGATCCAATATAGACGGATATGAGTTTACAAATGATCTGGAGAGTCTTTCAAAAGATAGTTCCCAGGGTAATTTGGATGGGAAAATAGCCTATATTTATATCGACGGTAACAAATTCGGTGCACTACAACGTTCATTTTCTAAAGCTGAACTTGGACAATACGACAACACGCTGCATACATTAAAAAAATTGTTTTTGCAGGCAATTATCAATCTGGTAAAGGATCGCCCATCTTTTATAAACAAACAGAAAGAAGTCCGGTTGGAAACCCTTCTTTGGGGAGGAGATGAAATCAAACTCATTGTTCCGGCCTGGCTGGGGTGGGAGGTTGCATCACTGTTTTACCAGGTTGTTGCCAAGCAAAACCCCCTTGCGCCGGAACATACACCAGGTGGTGTTATAAACCGGGAATTGACCTATGCGATGGGACTGGTCTTTTCCCATCACAAGAACCCGATACGGAACATCGATACGGTTGCCGGTATGCTGGTTGATGCCGTCAAATCAGGATTGAAAAATGACCCCGGCAATAAACCGGAATACTATAAATGCACCGGCAATCGAATGCATTATATGGTCTTAGAGTCGCTTGAAACCATGCCCTCCTCTTATGATCTGTTTGCAAAGGAATACTACCGAACTGTTTGCGGGGATCTGGTACTGACATCAAGTGAAATGGATGAGTTGAAAACGTTTGCAGCAAATTTGAAATCAGGAATTTCCCGTTCGTGGCTTCATGAAATTGCCAGAAGTTGGGCACTGGGATCTCAAGTAAAATATACCAACAATCTACAGCGTGCACTCGATATTTCTCCGTTGTCCAAAAAGGATAAATTGGGTCTGTCGCAAGAAATTCAAACGATTACCGGCACGACAATTCAAGACGGAATAGTTCAGTCCAGCCCGCCTGGCAAGGGATACAGATGGCTTCAGGTTGCGGAACTGTGGGATTATCTGTTATAAAAGGAGGCATGATATGACCTGTAAACTAATTCAACTGCCTGTCACCCTGACGGTGAAAGGCCCTGTGCTGACAGTTGGTTTTACCACTTCCGGCTGGGGATTGGATACCACATTTTATCGAAATTGGGAAGGCAAGTTTGCACTTTCTGGCACGCATATCCGGGGAAAGCTGAAAGAAGCCATGCGTGAAATCATTACGCTCTCTCCAGCGGGAAAACAATCCTGTAAGGATCTGTTTGGAGCTGAAAGCCGCAATGAACAAAACAATATGGGATTATACAGTCCACTACGGGGGATGCTGAAAATTTCAGACTTTATTAATGACGTTGTTTCAACAGGTAATGTTAGAACAAGGATTCGCATAGAGCCCGAACGCCGAACTGCACAAGAAGGTGCGGTCATAATCAGCGAATCACCGTTTTTATCTGGTGAATATACCGAATGGCATGGAACGGTTGAATTATTTGCATCTGATGCAGAAAAAATCGGTATTCTCGAGCAAGTTAAGCAGGCATTCCATTTTATTCATGCGGTCGGCGCGGACAAAACCGTGGGATACGGCCGGGTTGCAAAAGTTCAGTTTGGCGATTCAATTGAGACAGAACAGGATGAACCCCAACAGACCGGAATACCTAAAATGGGTTTCAAGCTTTCTCTTGTACCAACCGAACCCTTTATGATCGGCGGTATTCGGCAAGCTGATAACGTATTTGTCAGTGAATCCATCATTCCTGGTTCAATCATAAAAGGATCTTTTGCAGCGGGGTTGAACCGGATAGCAGGGAATACTGACATTACGACGCCTATTGATGATAATAATTCAACGGTCCGCATGAATTGGCCTCTGTTGGCCAGATATTTTTCAGATTTGCGTTTTCTTCAAGCCATTCCTTCGGAGAAAAAGAACAGCCGGCCGTACATTAAGCCATTATCTGGCGTGCAGTATGGAGGAACCTACCGGAATATTGCCTTTGATAATGAGGATTCATGTTATGCAAAAGGAAAAACACCGGTCGCGTTTCAAATTGACTGGAAGAGTGATCCAGATGATCTGCCGAAAAAATACTGCCAGCCGGATTTACTGCGCCATCCTGTTACCCGAACCGCCATTAACAGTGAAACCCGCAAGGCAGATGATAGCCAGTTGTACTCATTTCATATGGTGGCACCCAAAAAGATGGAAATAGACAAAAAACAGAATAAATCCTGGAAAGATATTTATTGGAATGGCGGCATTCTGTTTCCAAATAATATCTCTGACACCGATAAAGCGGAACTCACGAAAGAACTGCATTCTGTTCATCAACTGGCCTTGCGGTATCTCGGTAAACGTCAGAGTGTTTTTCTCTCTGAATTGAGTCCAGATTTTAAGCCATTTGATCAAAATAAGCTTGGTTATGCCACTTGTTTTGCAATTACGCTGCAAGCACCTGCAATTATAATTAATCCTGAAGATATGGCCAGGCAAGCACAAGCTGTTTTTGATGATCGCGAGATTCTCAACGATCTCTATTGTGTATATTGGAAACAGGTATTCAATGATACAGCCGACTTTATCCGATTCTTTGCCCGGCAGGAGCTGCAGGGGGGTTATCTGGGGATGCGATTCCAAAAGAACGGCTATCGCCCTTTTTATCTGACATCAGCCGGTAGCATATTTGTTTTTCAAATCAAGGATAAAACCAAGCTCACCGAAATACTGAATCGTTTGGATCAATATGGACTGGACCTGCCAGCTTGGTCAAAACAAGCAGGTGAACCCACTTGGAAATCCTGCCCTTTTGTCTCGGAAAACGGATTTGGTGAAATTCGCATAACCTTTTGGAATAAGGAGTAATAACATGGCAGACAGAAAGTTTAAAGGCGGCAGCTTTCTCAACCGGTACCGCATTACCGGGATACTGAAAACAATTAGCCATCTTAATATCGGTGACGGATTGATGGACAGCAATGAACTGCGGGTAAAACAAAAAGAAGGTGAAGATGTTCCCAAATTCTCCACAGTGATGACCGATTATCGTAACAGGGCATATATACCTGGAACAACAATTAAGGGAAACCTGCGATGCTGGCTGGAACAGATTTTTTCTGATTTAATGCTGACAACAATTAATACGCCGAAGCGAGCAGAGGATTTACAGGATCTGTTTAAGAAAAATAAAAATTCTAACATTATTCTGCATGATTTTCTTCAAAAGGGTGAATATCTCTTCGGCAGCAGTGTCAATGAAGGCAAGCTGGAGTTCTGGGATGCACCAATGAACACGCCGCCGCCAATTAACCAGAATCAAACACTGGCCTATTCAGGATATGATCAGACACGCGGCACCATTCTACTCAAATCAGTCGCAATTGACCCGGAAACCGGAACCGCTGCCAAAAATCGACTGTTCAATTATGAAGTAGTTCCCCAGGGCATGACATTTGAAATCACGGTATGCGGGCAGAACTTGCTTCCTGACGAATTAGGCATGTTGCTGTTTGCTCTGGATGGATTCAATTCCGAAATTTATCCCGTTACCTTGGGAGCAATGGGGGGTGTTGGCTTTGGGAGGTGTCGGTTCAGCATCAAGGAAATCTTTTATTTGGATAAAAACAACTATGAAGCATGGATACAGAGCGCCATTCAATCCGGCCATGCCGGTTACAACGGTCTTCCGAAGCTTGCAAAAGAAGAGCAGGAAAAAATGATTGAGGACTTTAGAAAATCCTTTGCAGCATTATTGCCAAAAAAGGGGGCGTCATGAGCCGAACCACCAGTCTAACCCAGCTTATCGGTGTTGCCAATATTACGTGGTCGATTTGTACGATTACACCACTTTGTATCAAATCTGGAACCACATCTGTCTGGAAACAGGCTGGCGGAAATGGGGTAAAAACGAGGCTGGTTAATGCTGAGTTTGATTTTTTCAACAAGAAAAAAGTTGATCAAAAGAACAAAGAATCAAAAGAATCAAACGTATATGACTTTTATTTTGATGTAGACGTTGAAAACAACGAATCACATATCCGGTACCATATTCCTGCCAGCAGCATTCGAGGTGCGATACGAAATTATACTATCAAACGGTTGATTCCAAAAAAATATTGGACGGCTGCCCTGGATGCAACCGGACAAAACAGCGATGATCAGGCCAATCAAACTGATGAAGATGATAAAACGCTTGTTCGTGCGCTAAAAGAACCGGGATGGCACATTATCCAGAACTTGTTTGGCCTATCCATTGATAAGGAAACAGAAGAACTGATGGATGAGTCGGTGGCAGGTCGAATTACGTTCAGGGTGGATGATCTGAGTAAATTGGACATAGCCGCCTTTAAAAGCAACCTGATATCCGGGAGTTGGGGTAAAAATAAAGTAATCTTTCCTTCAACACATGGAAAAATGGTTTTAACCACACGCAATCCGCTGGGCCGAATTACTCAGGGTGCAAAAGAGGGCGGGCTTCATACATTTATGGAGCTGGCGCCAGGTAATGAGTTTAAAGTCCATATTAAGATCATCAATCCAACCTTGGCCGACCTGGGGTTGATTGCCTTCTGGGAGAAATCTATCAACAACGGTTTAATCCGTCTGGGAGGTCTTACCTCTGTCGGTCGGGGAAGACTGAATATTAAAGAATCGATTATCAACCTGTATTTAAAAAATCCTGCCCAGTTTAATGGCATTCAATTAGATAATGGCACAACGCCCGAAAATGACATCCTGTCAGGAATTTTTTCAAAATACATTATACCCAATTGGGCTGAAGCGGGTAAGTGCTGCATGGCCCACCTGAATGAATTTTATAAGAATAACGGAAAGGAGGCGAAAAATGATTCACAACCCAGTACCGTTTGATTTTGTACCCTTTTCTGAAAAAGCGCCTATATTGAAAACAGTTGATGAATGGGAAAATGAGGGGGGTCTCTTATCCGGTTGTATTAGATATTCAATCAAAACCATAACGGATGTGCATATTGTCGGTGAACAGAAAAGAACCGGAAACTCTGAAACGGATTATCAGATACATGAATCCAATTTCCATAAAAGTGCAAATTCCTATCTGATTCCTGCCTCTTCCATAAAAGGCATGATCCGTTCCTTCATCGAAACGCTTACCAATTCCTGGGTAAGTCAGGAAACAGATAAATTTCCTAAAAAAGCAAATAAGAGGTATGTTGGATTTGCATCCTATAGTCAGCAAAATGGAAAGGATATTACTATTGGTCCCGCAATACCAGTGCGGCTGCATCCTAAAATTCAGGATAAGAAATTGGACTTGGCATCGTTTTTATTTGGGGTGGTTATTGAAGGAGCTAAGGATAATAGCGCCTATCAATCTCGTATCCAGTTTGAAGACATTATTGTACCCGATTGCAATTTTCATAACACGATTCAACTGCCAGATATACCTGGAAAACCATTTATAGGTGGTCCCAAGCCGGTAGCAGGGAACTGGTGGTATTTCGAGCCGCATCGCGTTCAGAGACGAGTAATGCCCGACCTTCAAACAACGTTATTTCTGGGCAATGAATACAGGGGGAGAAAATTTTATTTTCACCAATTCCCTGACAATGCCCTTTCCTGGTATGATAATGAGAATAACTGGCCTCAAACGATCTATCGGTATCCGGTTCAAACCATTAAACCGGATACCGATATTAATAACTGCAGCATCTATTTTGAAAGAATTCCAAAGGCTTTACTGGATTTATTTATTCTGGCGCTGCAACCTGGCGTGAACATAAAACATAAAATTGGGTATGGAAAGGCTTTTGGATTAGGAAGTATTGATATTGCGATTGAAAAAATCAACTATTATTCTGATGCAGACTTTTTTTTAAACAAGAATGAAGAATATAATCATCAAATAGTTACAACAGGTGGTTTTAAAGATAAAGAAAGCCTGTATAATCAGTATATAGATAAAATGTCGCTGAAATGGCTGGCGCGGATTCTTTCTAAAGAGAATATGCATAGTCTGACATTTACATATCCACCTTTTTCTCGTGGATTTTTTCAAACTCCAGTTTCTTGGAAGAGTTACAAAGCTGTGCCTTCCGGCCTTGATGATATGCAAATTGCCGACAAACTGTCTAATCTTAAACAAACAATTAATTTTCGCTATTATCAGAGTAAATCCAACAACTGGAATCTAGTTTTTAACCGGGAGCCGTAACAATATTTACCATAACCCTTTTTGATTGTTTTTACTGCAATGTTTTCAAAAAAATCATTAACCAATGCATTTGATTCCGTCAAAGCCAACAACGGCTGTGCAGGCGTGGATGGTGTAACCATACAGCAGTTTGAACACAACCTTAACGGCAACTTATTTTCATTAAGTGAAGAGTTGAAAGAAGGAAAATATTATCCCCTTCCTTTGATGAAAATTCTGGTATCCAAGAAAAACGGTGAACCGCGCGGGCTTTGCATACCTGCTGTCAGAGACCGGGTAGTACAAAGAGCTGTTCTTGATTTAGTCGAACCTGTGCTTGAAAAGCAGTTTGAAGATTGCAGCTATGCTTATCGAAAGGGCCGTTCGGTGCGGCAGGTGATTTATCTGATAATGGCGCTTTACAGGGAAGGCTACCGGTTTGTGGTAGATGCAGACATTGATGCTTTTTTCGACAATGTAGATCACGACCTGTTAAAATCCAAGTTCAATAAAGTGATTTCCGACCCGCTTATTCAGCAATTGATAGCACAGTGGGTCGGAGGAGAAGTCTGGGATGGAACTGACTTGAAAATAATTACAAAAGGTATTCCACAGGGATCAGTTATTTCCCCTCTTCTTGCGAACCTTTTCCTGGATGAACTGGATGAAGTAATGCTTGCACAGGGCTTTAAGTTTATAAGATATGCTGATGATTATGTGGTGCTTTGCAAATCCAGGGAAAACGCTGTCCAGGCGCTTGATTTATCAAAAGAAGTATTGAAAGACTTAAAGTTGGAACTTGACGAAGAAGCCATAATAACATTTGAGCAGGGTTTTAAATATCTTGGTGTGGTTTTTTTGCGTAATATGGCTATGAAACCTTTCGAAGAACAAACGAGAGAACGCAAGATCTTATTTTACCCGGAGCCGTTAGATCTTGAAACTTACAAGTTAAAAAAACGGTTTGATCGGAATCGAACTTAACTCTTAAAGAATGGCTATACGGAAACAATATGGCAAACCTTTACCTGACGGAGCAAAACAGCATACTCCGGAAAACCCGTGGCCGACCGTTTCACATTAAATCTTATCAACAACAAGGTATTTTGCCCCGATGATTTTCACGCTAATCCTTCCGGTGAAGGCGTTTATTTCAACCGCGATGCTATGAAACGATACTTTGCGGAATACGAAAAGCATCTCAACCGGGAATTTAACCATAATGAAACCGGAACAAAAACGACTTTGAGAAAGTGTTTCCGGCATCAGGCGGAGAAATTAGCCGGAA
>NZ_JBAMMY010000149.1:0-3631 GCF_051233685.1 Desulfobacterium sp. N47 | reverse complement strand
GAATATTTTTGAGATGATCCGCGTAGAGATCAAAGAGAGCGTTGGTCAATATCTGACCAAACTGATGGATTTGGAGCGCACCGAATTTCTTGGGCGGCAATGGTATGAGCATGCTCAAGGAGATGTGAATCATCGCAATGGTTCCTATTCCCGCAATTTCACATTAAAAGGTATTGGTGCCGTCAAGGTTGAGATGCCACGGGATCGCAAGGGCGAATATGAGACCCGCATCATTCCCCGAAGCAAACAATATGAAGTTGAGCTTCGGCAGGATTTGAGTTTGATGTTTTTAACCGGTGTCAGCACCCGAAGCCTTTCGATGATGTCTGAGCGGCTGATCGGGCGCAAAGTATCTCCAACGGAGGTCAGTAACGCCAACAAGGAGCTGATAGAGGCCGTAGAGAAATGGAGAACCCATAAAGTATATTTTTTTGGACGGTGTTAATTTCGACATGCGCATCGACAGGAGCATAGAGAAGGTGCCGGTTCTGGCAGCCATTGGAGTTGAAAAAACAGGTCGAAAGCGGGTGTTGGGCTTCCAGGCAGGGGATAAAGAGTCGGCGCCCGCCTGGCGGGAATTTTTCAGGGATTTAAAGAAAAGAGGTCTGGATGGGCGCGACATGGTTTTGGGGGCAATGGATGGATTGCCCGTTCTGCCTTGTCAATATGGAAGATGCGATAAAGGTTTGCGGGATGGAAGGTAAAATGGAAGCCATTGATCTTGCTGAACTGATTGAAAAACACATAGCTTAAAAATAATTAAATCGAGCAGGCTCTTATCAGCCTGTAAACAGATTGAAATAAACTGATATGGAGGATGAAATGGATATTTTGGTTTGTATTAAAAGAGTTCCTGATACCGCTGAAAATGAAATCAGCGTAAACAGTTCCGGTTCGGACATTGAATGGGATGACCTTGTGTATTCTGTAAACGAATGGGATAATTATGCTGTTGAGGAAGCTATCCAAATCAGGGACAAGGTTGGAGGAAGTGTTACGGTTGTTGCTGTTGGCGATTCCGAGTCTGAAGATGTACTGAGAAGAGAAATGGCTATGGGCGCAGATAAGGGGATCCTTCTTTCAGATGATGCATTTGAAGGGTCCGATGGTAAAGGCCTTGCAGCAATATTAAAAGCCGAAATAGCAAAAAGCAAATACGATTTGATACTCACAGGTGCTCAGGCTGATGATGGAGCCGGTCAGGTAGGCGGTATGCTTGCTGCAATGCTTGATGTGCCTTTTGCATCTCTTGTAAATTTAATAGAAGCATCGGACGATAAAAAGATAAAGATAGGCAGGGAAATCGCAGGCGGACAACAGGAAATAAATGAGATTGATCTTCCATGCGTTCTTTCAATTCAGACCGGTATTAACGAACCCCGCTATGTCGGTATTCGAGGGATCAGAAAAGTAGCATCCGTTGAGATCCCGGTTAGAGGTGCATCTGACCTTGGATTAAGTCAGGATTCGGTCGGCATGGCAGCTGCCAAAGTTTCCCGTGTTGATTATTTCACACCTGTTCTTGGAAAAGGAGCTGAAATACTTGAGGGCAGCATTGATGAAAAGGTAGATAAACTGGTTGAACTTTTGAAATCAAAAGGAGGTATTAAATAATGTCCTTTCAGATTTTTGCATATATATTACATAAAGACGGCGCTGTTGATGATACGGCCGGTGAAATGATTGCAGCAGCTAAAAAGATTGATCCTGCTGCTTCTTTAACCGCAATTGTTGTTGGCAGCAAGATAGATTCAGTGTGCAACAGTTTAACCGCTTCTTTTAAAGAAGTCTGGAAAATTGATAACGATGCTCTTTCATATCCCAATTCGGAAGTAATACGCGGTTTGCTTGCGGGCATTATACCTAAAGGTAACATCTTATTGGTTCCACATGACCATTTTGGCATGGATTTGTCACCAGGCTTGTCTATAAAACTGGATGGTGCTTATCTTCCTGATGCAATTGATTTTGATGGTGTTGATGGCGGAAAGCTTAAAGCAGTCCGTCAGGAATTCAGCGGTCAGGTAAGCACGCATGTGCTTTGCGATATTTCAGGCGGAGCGGTTATTACTACCCGTCCGGGTTCTTTTGCTGCTGCTGAAGCAGGTGCTGCGGGTGGATCTGTTGTTGATAAAACAGCAGACGCTCTTGCCGGTGGGATGCCCGGTGGCAAAAGGCGTTTTGTTGAAGTTATTGAAGCGGAAATGGGAGACGTTGATATCACAAAATCCGATATACTTGTTTCTATCGGACGCGGAATCGGAGAACAGGAAAATATTGAAATTACTGAAGAGCTTGCAAAAGCTATGGGTGGTGATCTTTCATGCTCACGTCCGATCATTGATGCTAAATGGCTTGAGAAATCACGCCAGGTAGGAACATCGGGAAAGACTGTAAAACCAAAGGTATATATGGCTCTTGGTATAAGCGGCTCATTCCAGCATCTTGGAGGAATTAAAGGCTCACCTTTTATGGTTGCAATTAACAAGAATCCGAACGCTCCGATTTTTCAGATTGCAGATATTGGAATTGTTGAAGATTTACTAGAATTTGTTCCGGTGCTGACTGAAAAAATAAACGAATCAAAGTAAAAAAACAACTGATAGCATAATAGTCTTATTCAGCCGGTTGCCTTATTAGGTGACCGGCTGAATAATTCTTGGCGGATAATTTTAAAGAGAGATTAGGAATCGGGATCCGAGGGACAGGGTAGGGGATCAGGAAAAGAAACAATAGTTGTTAAGATTAATAATGCAAGCCTGAAAAATCATATTCCGGAACATTTCCGGCTCATAACCCATGGACACTGAAACCGGATACCTGTGCTTAAACTGATGGTGATAAAATGAGAATTGTAACACGGCCTGATTTTGACGGGATAGTATGTGCAGTTCTTCTATCCGAAAAGGAAACGATTACCGAATCCGTTAAATGGGTTGAACCGCATGAAGTTCAGCAGGGCATGATAGAAATAAAGGAAGGGGATATAATGGCTAATCTTCCTTATGATAATCGTTGCTCCATGTGGTTTGACCATCACTTTTCCAATAAAATTGAAACGCCGTTTTCAGGTTCATTTGCTATCGCACCTTCTGCCGCCGGTGTGGTTTTTTCCTATTATGCAGGCAAATTTAAAAAAGATTATACCGAGCTTATAAAAGAAACGGATAAAATAGATGCAGCCCAATTATCAATAGATGAAGTCTCCTTTCCGGAACAATATCCTTATATTCTTCTTTCAATGACTATATCAAACCACAACTTGGCTGATGAATCCTACTGGAACAGGCTAATACATCTTTTAAGGGATAATGATATAAGTAATGTTATGCAAGATCGGGAAGTAAAAGCAAAGTGTGAAAAAGTCATAGAAAATAACAAAGCTTATAAAACTATATTAAAAGAAAATACGATATTAAATAAACACGTAGCGATAACTGATCTGCGTTTATTTGATGAAGCACCGGAAGGAAACCGGTTTCTTGTTTATTCCCTTTATCCTGAAGCGATTGTAAGTGTAAAAATAAGATATAATGACATTAGCAAAGAGAAAATAGCAGTAAGTGTAGGGCATAATATTTTTAACCCGAATTGCAGGGTAAATGCGGGAAAAATGCTTAAAAAATTCGGC
>NZ_JBAMMY010000147.1:0-2560 GCF_051233685.1 Desulfobacterium sp. N47 | reverse complement strand
CAGGCATAACAGTCATCTTCACTCTGAAAGTCTTCCTGGAAAATCAACCAACTCATTTCCCCATAATTTGGCTTAACCCCACAATATTGCTGCTCATGATGTTTATTATAAATAATTGGGTCAGCTAAGTCAATAGGCCATTAAAGATTATGTATATCAGTTATTTTTAATGGAGGATTAAGTAAATGAAACTTAAAGTCGTTCTTGAGACAAGTGAAGAAGGCGGGTTTACAGTCTACGTGCCAAGTCTTCCCGGATGCATTAGCGAAGGAAATTCCAGAGAAGAAGCTTTAAAAAACATCAGGGAAGTGAACTATATCTCGAGCCCGTGGACGATGATATGATATTCATACCGGGCACAGAGGTCATGGAACTCGCAGTATGACAACAATTCCAAGTGTTGGATACGACAGAGTCGTTCGTGCACTTCAACGGGATGGGTTGTAGTCAGACAGAAGGGAAGCCATATAAGGCTGCAAAAGCACCCACGATGAAGTGCTGAAACTGACAATTCCGGCTCATAAGCCGATTAAGCGCACAACACTTTCTCACATTCTTAAGCAAGCCCGGATGGAGGTCGGCCGCTTTTTGGATTTGATATAGGCAATATATCTTCGACACACGGTCAACCCCCACGCCATTTTCCGGAAATTCTAACTCCATATATTGCGTTTTTACTGATAACAAGCGTTTCTTGTATATAAATCTTCAGCAATAATTATTTTATTTTAAACTTATTGCGGCTTCTTTTTTAGCTATTAACTTGTATCGATTCCATATAGTCAGCATATGTCAGATAATATGACATTATATTGACAGATATTCATACATATGTTATTTATGCTTTCAAACCACAGGAGAATATAATTATGGACACTTTTTATAGAGATTTAGGGTTAAAGATAAAAAAAATAAGAGAAAAAACTGGGTTATCCCAGGATGCTCTGGCACAAAAGCTGGGAATAAGCAGAGTGGCTGTTTCACAAATAGAATCCGGAGCCAGAAAAATCAGTGCCGAAGAGATAGTAATGCTTGCTGAAATATTTAATATCCAAACGGATGTTTTATTGGATATTACAAAAGATATAAAAATTATATTTGAAAAATCCGCAAAGAAACAAGCAAAAAAACAGGAAATCAGAATCAGTGTTCCTCAAAGGAATCTGCAAAAATTCAAGGAAGTGCTAATCTATATTCTTGAGAAAATCGGGTCAAAACCCAATGTTGGAGAAACGGTTTTGTATAAGCTTCTTTATTTCATGGATTTCAATTTTTATGAAAAATACGAAGAGCAACTAATAGGAGCAACCTATATAAAAAACAAGTATGGGCCGACGCCTAAAGAATTTGTTAAGATCATAGAAGAAATGGAAGGGAAAGATTTAGTAAAGGTGAAAGACAGCTATTTTAAATATCCGCAGACTAAATATTTACCCTTAAGAAAATCCGATTTAACTCAACTGAAAGCTCACGAAAAAGAAGTTATAGATGATGTTTTAAATACTTTGTCAAATATGAATGCTTCCGAGATCAGTGAATACTCACATAATGATGTTCCCTGGAAAACTACCGAGGATGGAGATATTATTCAATATGAAGCAGTATTTTACCGGACTTCGCCCTATTCGGTGAGAAATTATAATGAAGAAAGTATTTAATGAAATACGAAGACTTGCTGAATTTGAAAAAGATTTTAATAAGCTCTTAAAGAAGTTTAAAACTCTTGATGATGATCTCGAAACATTTATCAACAGTCAGCTTAAGCTTACTCATAAACTGGGAATAGATAATAAAGCAGTCGTTCAGATCTCAGGATTAGGAATTGAAACTCCCAAGATATACAAAGCAAAAAAATTTGCCTGCAAAGCTCTAAAGGGTCGTGGAGCAATGAGCGGCATAAGAATTATATATGCGTATTTTGAAAAAGAAGATGTCATTGAATTTATAGAAATCTATTTTAAGGGTGATAAGGAAAACGAGGATAAAAAGCGGATTCAAAAATATTATGGTTAATTTGGCACAAATGCCAGGTTTCTATGGATATTTAACTATATAAAAATATAAATTTATTTGATTTTAATATAGATATTAGTGTAAATGAAAGAGCATTTAACAAACAGATTTTGTTTCAAGCCGGTAACATAAAGGTCGCTTATATTAACCGATGTCCGATAAAACAAAAAATAAAGGTATTAGGAGCGATAGCCGGGGCAAATCTCTTCCGGGCAGAAGTCGGCGCCAACGAAATTCAAAAGGGCGGGCTGACTGTATTCGTGCGTCTTTTTACTTTTGAATATATTTGGTGACGAGTCAAGAGCCAAGAGCAGACTTGACCCCAATTCCCAATTCAAGAGCCAAGAGCAGACTTGACCCCAATTCCCAATTCAAGAGCCAAGAGCAGACTTGACCCCAATTCCCATTATATGTAATACGCCGAGGACAGAACCGACGAAGCCAACGCAGCTAGAATTTGAATACGACTTGGTATCAAGCGGTAAATTAAAGATTATATATTAATTATCGATGTCCGATAAAAACGAAAAGAAAGGTTTTAGGAGCG
>NZ_JBAMMY010000145.1:0-4212 GCF_051233685.1 Desulfobacterium sp. N47 | reverse complement strand
ACATTATGACCGTTCTCATTCAGCTTATCACGTAACCTGCGGCTTCCGTAAAAGGGGCACCTCAAGTGTATCTCATCAATCAGTCGCATCAGCTCTAAATCCTTAGAACTGATCGGTTTGGGCTCATAATACATACTTGTTGCCGATATCTGATTGGGATGCACCTGAAAACGCTGTGCCAACTCAACTATTGTGTTTTGCTCCTTAATAGCCTCTATAGCTACTTTTGCCTTAAATGCTGCTCCATGATTTCTTCTTAATGTCTTCATTCCCCTGCTGCTCCTTTCTTTTATTTTAAATCAATTTAGAGCAGCTTTATCACTTAAACAACTGTACAGTTTTTCCGGGCCACCGCTCTGTCTGCATCCATCCATGCCGGAAAAGACTTTCGGTATTCTTCTAAAATCGAATATGATAGTGTTGAAGTATATATGCATTCTTCATTTTGTTTCCTGAACATGATATTTCCAGCCGGGTCTATAATTGATGAATTTCCGATGTGATTATAACCATTTCCATCTTTTCCCACCCGGTTAACGCCAATAACATAGCACTGATTTTCGATTGCCCTTGCAAGAAGCAGTGTTTCCCAGTGATAGGAGCGCGCCTCGGGCCAGTTTGCAACAAATACTGCTACATCGTAGGCTTTATTAAAATTTCTTGTCCAGCATGGAAACCTCAGATCGTAGCAGATAAACGGCCTGATTTTCCAGCCATTAAGCTCAACGGTTAAATTGTTGTTTCCTTCTCTGTAAACTTTTTCTTCACCAGTCATGCGAAACAGGTGTTTTTTATCATAATAAAGCAATGTCCCGTCAGGTTTTGCCCATAATAACCGGTTGAAATATTTTCCGCCTTCTTTTATAATCATGCTTCCTGTTATATCCACCCATTTACTGCATGATTTATTTTTCAGCCATTCAACGGATGCATCCCCCATTTCCCGGGCAAGCTTTTTTGCATTCATGCTGAACCCGGTCGTAAACATCTCCGGAAGTACTATAAGATCCGTTTTTTCCATTATACTGTCTATCTTTTTATCAAAATCAGACAGATTTGATTCTATATCTTCCCAGAAAATCTTTGACTGTACGACTGTTATATTTAAATCCCGCATAATTTTTCCGCTGCCTTTTCAAGCGTTTCATCTTTTTTTGCAAAACAAAAGCGAAGCATTTTATGATCATCATTGTCATGGTAGAATACAGAAGGAGGAACGGAAGCCACACCTTTTTCAATCGTTAAGCGTTTTGCAAAATCAGTATCCGGCTCATCAGAAATAGATGAATAATCAAGCATCTGAAAATATGTTCCCTTGCATGGTATCGCTTTAAAACGTGAATTTTTTAAAAGAGATAAAAACTTGTCTCTTTTTTTCTGGTAAAAGCCGGATAAATCAAGATAAGCTTTTTCATTCTGCAAAAATTCGGCATATGCATATTGTATGGGAGTATTTGAAGCAAATGTAAGAAACTGGTGGACTTTTTGAAACTCTGCGGTAAGCATTTTTGGAGCAAGGCAGTATCCGGTTTTCCATCCTGTGGTGTGATATGTTTTGCCAAATGAACATATCACAAAGCTGCGATTTGCAAGATCAGGATACTTTGAGATACTTTCGTTTTTAAACCCATCAAAAATAATATGCTCATAAACCTCATCGCTTAAAATAAAAATACCGGTTTTTTGAACAATATCATAAAGAGCCGCAATATCTTCCTTTACAAGAACGGAACCTGTCGGATTATGCGGTGAGTTTAAAATTATTAGTCTGGTTCTTTCCGATACAGCACTTTTTACTTCTTCCCAGTCTATAACATAATAAGGAGGTTTCAGTTTGATAAATCTGGGAACACCGCCGCTAAGAATAATCGCCGGAACATAGGAATCAAAAGCCGGCTCAAAAACGATTACTTCATCTCCTTTTTTAACAACCGCCATAATTGCGGCAAATAAAGCCTCAGTTGCCCCAGAAGTAACGGTAATTTCGGTATACGGATCATATGATGCATTATATAGCTTTAATGTTTTTTCAGCTATCTTTTCTCTGAGCAGCAATACACCCTGCATGGGAGCATACTGGTTAAAGCCGTTTTTCATGTATTTGTTTACAAGTTCAATTAATTTTTGGTCTGTATCAAAATCAGGAAACCCCTGCGAAAGATTGATAGCATCATATTCATTTGCAAGATTTGTCATTACCGTAAATATGGTTACGCCGATATCAGGCAGCTTAGATGTAAATTTCATTCTGCTTTTTTTATACACATATAATTGGTTAGTAGCATTTTGATTAGTAATAAAAAGAGAAGTGTTTTGGTTCGGTGAAAATTAAGGTGGGTTAAATTTTTTAACCGCAAGAATATATAATATTTTTTATGATCAAAATCGAATCCAACTCTTAAATCAGCCTGAAAGTGCATTTTAAAAATTGATTTTGAATCTGAAACACATCAGGAATTTAACCAGCCGGAGATCAAACAAGCTTCTCCGGCTATGGCTATCAAACAACAAAGTACAAAAGGATGTTGAAATTAGTGATGCGCGGTTGTTGCTCTGCTACCGCCATCGCCGCCATTGCTCAGAGCTGCAGCAGTTACACCCACTACTGCCGCTCCTCCAACAGCAAGTCCGACAACTGCGGCTGTGCTGAGACCGCCCACGCCGGTGACTGCCTCACCGGCAGCTGCTGCCGCTCCTGCACCTGCTCCGGCTTGAGAACCAGCGCCTGCACCTGAACCCGCATCTGCACCTTGTATAATTTCAGCTGCAGGCTTGTTTTCAGGTTCTTGCGCAAATGATAAAACCGGAAATAGAGTAAGAGCAAAAATCAGTACCAAAACAAACATTCTACCAGATAGCGTATACTTTTTTCCCCATACCTTCTCCTTTTGTTTTTTGATTCATTAAAAATATATTAAATCTACATGTCTCTAATTTACCGTTTTATCATTAAAAGTCAAGCAAAAATCAGACTCTGAGCTGTAACTAAATTTATTCCTTCAGCCTTTTCAAATCAGACTTAAAACTTCCGGGCATAAGGTCGGAAGCCATATCAAAAACATTCTGCCAGTGAAACGGCTGCGCCGCCACATCCCTTGTCCATGGCGAAATAGCATACTCATATTTCGTCCTGGTTTCGTATGTGGTAAACATATTCAACGGAATTGATAAAAAAACTCCCTGGTCATTATATCCTCTGTTATATTGATCTGTAAAATTATCGGTATTTGTTTTGCTGTACCAGAAACCTATTTCTGCGCCGGTATTATATTCGCGTGTACTAACTATCTTCCAGCCTCTGTCTCCGGCTAAAAACCTTCCGTACTGCAATTGAAATGTCAGATCAAGAGGCAGGCATTTATAATACAAGTTACCGAGAATAGTGTGCTTGGAAGAATTTTCAACATCTAAAAACGTGTCAGGTATGCGTTTTTTCACAAAGTCACCCTCTATGCCAAGAGCAATATTTCCTTCTCCAAAAAAGGTCAATATTTCAGCGCCGACTCCGGCATACATTCTTTCAAAATAACCGGCACTCATCCTGCCAAATGTCTTATCGGACAGCTTGATGACCTGATCAATCAGCAAATACTCAAAAGTATAATTTTCTCCTGAATATCTCCACGAATCACTTCTGACAGGATCAGGCAGGTCAGGGTTCCGTGAAGAAATATTTGAATAAAATGGCAGTTCAAATCTTGCAGCAACAGCTCCTCCGCTCCAAATTGTTGATGAAAAATAAGGTTTTACACCAAGTCTGGATTTAAAAAAACCGGATGGATCATTTAAGTAGGTTTCAATATCAGGCTTTACACCTAAATCATAATTAAATATTTCATCCTGGGCACTATAAAAATCCGGTTTATTGTTTTGAAGGGGTACGGTTTCAACTTTAACATGATCAAAAAAATCGTCTTCCGGCAGTTTTTCCAGAATATATCCTTCAAAATAATCCGGTTTGACGGAAACCTTTAGAAACGGCACCAATCGCCGGGTTAGAATTACACTCAGCATTTTTGTATCTTCCGGGGAATTAAAAAGCAGTATATGAGGTAATTTAATAAGTCTATCAGAGGTAATTTAATAAGTCTATCAGGCTAAAATCTCGACGATTTTCAACCCACAATTTTTTATTTCAACCCAATTTTTCAGGCAAATTTACCAGGCAAAAAATATTTTCACTTTTTTTTATTTTCTGCTGGCGTCCGAGCT
>NZ_JBAMMY010000141.1:0-1062 GCF_051233685.1 Desulfobacterium sp. N47 | reverse complement strand
GTATCCCAAAGGCATACAGGTATCTGATGAAGATCTTCTAAAAGTGAATATGAAGATGGATGATTTTCATGGAGAGTGGAATTACACCATCTTACCGAACACAAGCTAATATGTTACAATAATATTATGACAGACTCTTAGTATAATTTTTTAATGCTATTTCAATCCGTCATTAAATAGCTTGGATTGAAAGTCTCGTTTTTCTTAAGCATGGTCCATGCAATCACCAATAACTTGGCAGCCAGTTTTACACGCATTTTTGTCCTAATGCCTCGTTCCCCGTGACGGCCATCTATCATGTCATGAAAAAGCCTTCTGAAGATTTCATTACAATTTGAAGCAACCAACCCTGCCTGGTATAATCCATATCGCAGATCAGTATCACCTTTTTTGGATATGACCGGAACACTATCACTGCTTGTTTTACCGCTGCGGTTAGCATTTAGATCCAGACCAGCTAAACGGATCACTTGTTTGCGACTTTTAAACCGGAACGGATTGCCGATGGTTGCCAAAACCAAAGCGCTTATATAGGGTACAAATCCTAGTATGGTCTGCAATAAACTATAACCATACAAATTTCCGCATACGGCTTTCATCTCGGCCATTACTTGTGAAACTTCTTGTCTCACTTTACGTATTCTATCAACTATCATTTGTGCTTCAAATACTGTTGCTGAGTTTACCGGCAACCCAACCGAGGGTTCGGCCAAATCGTATATCTTTTTTAAACGTTGAACCTGCCGATCCCCGCGATCTTTCGTTGTGACATGTTTGACAAACTCTTTAAAATCAGTTGACACAATTTTAATAGGGTCCAGATACCAACGGATAACAGCAAGATATTCATCTGCACAATTCTTCAAATAACAGTCTGCCTCTGGAAAATATTTGGTCAACAGGCTGTTTCTTATTTGCATTCTTAGGAGTTGTCACAAAATAACGTTTACAATTTATCTGTTGATCGATATGGCATTATTGTATAATTCCAATCTCCATGGAATTCATTACGACTGATATTTACTCGGCGAAGATCCTTATCTGATATTTTAATACCTTTCG
>NZ_JBAMMY010000142.1:0-1270 GCF_051233685.1 Desulfobacterium sp. N47 | reverse complement strand
GGCGATCCATTTTTTTTCAATTCCATTCACAAATTTGACTCCTTTAATTACTTCAGCCAATCGTTCAGGGCAGTGGAGACGTAACCATTTTTTCTCAGCGCACTCACAAAGTTTAAATGCCATAGTAATTACAGTTGTTGCGGAGAAACAGCCCCTGACCTTGTCTGTTCTCAACCTGACAGTTGAAAACGTTGATTCAATCGGATTTGTTGTCCGGATATGACGCCAATGTTCAGCAGGAAAATCGTAAAACGTTAACAGAACATCACGATCTTTTTCCAGGCATCCAGACGCTTTGGGGTATTTTGCTCCATAAATTTGTATAAAACCGTCAAAATGACGCTCTGCTTCATCCTTACTGTTCGCCTGCCAGATACTATAAAGCTTCTGTTTTGCTTTTGGCTGTAAGTTCTTTGGTAATTTATTTAGAATATTAGCAGTTTTATGGACCCAACACCTTTGTCGGCGGCATTCCGGATATACTTTGGAAAGTGCTTTCCAAAATCCTAAAGCGCCGTCTCCAATGCTCAGCTTGGGGCCGTCCTTAAGACCCCTGGCTTTTAGATCCAGCAGTATCGAGATCCATGACAGTTCGTTTTCACGAAAGCCGCTGTCAATAGCAACAACTTCTTTTTTGCCATTTTCAGTGGCACCAATAATAACAAGAAGACATTGCTTCTCATCCTTACGTACGTTGCAGTATATACCATCTACCCAAAAATACACGTAATGCTTGTCAGATAAATCCCGTTTCTGCCAGATTTGTAAGTCCTTTTCCCAAATCGTTTTTAACCGGCTTACCGTCGGCGCTGATAAACCCGGAGCATCTTTGCCGACTATAGCAGACAAAGCATCACTGACTTCACCTGTAGAAACACCTTTTAAATATAGCCATGGAATCAGCTGTTCCATGCTTTTTGTTTTTCGAAGATAGGGCGGCAAAATTGATGAACTGAATCCTATTCTTTTAATTGTATCGTGATGACGGTCCCTAACCCGTGGCGCTTTTATGGTAACCGGTCCAATGCCGGTTTGTATCTCACGCTCTGGCAAGTGGCCGTTACGAACAATACGCTGTCTACCAAATTCATCTGTTAATTCTTTGTATTGGTTTACAAACAATTCAATTTCAGCTTCAAGCACCTGGGCTAATATTTTTCGAGCTCCATTACGTAATATCTCAGTAATAGGGTCATCAATAAAAGATTCTGGCTTTTTAATTATAATTACATTATCGTTATTCATGGTGTGTGTATCCTTTCCTTTTTTT
>NZ_JBAMMY010000138.1:0-50519 GCF_051233685.1 Desulfobacterium sp. N47 | reverse complement strand
AAATGCCTGCGTAACCGTTCATTGAGTATTGGCTCAAGGATTTTAAATCGTTTTGATATTCTATCTTTTTCCATGAGCTAATCATGGAGCAAATTTGAAAATTATGCAACATAAATGTTATAGTTATTTTATGACAATCTCTAAGTACGGTTTTGTAAATGTTATTCATTGTGTGTAGGTTTAAAAAAGGGGAATTCCCGGATCGGATACGGAAAACCAGTCCCGCTGTCTTTCAACACTCATGAAAAACCGCTTCATGTTCGCCTGCTGCCGGATTCTGAAGGTTTCACCTTCGGGCTATTTGAGGATAACGGATTCCCCGAGGGAGCGCAAAAGCGGGCAAGCGGATAGGACGCTGTCCGCAGCGGAACCTCAAGGCCTATTACAGGGATATGTACCGGACGGAAGCCGCTTTACGTGCCAGCATGGAGGCACAGTGTCACACTTCAGGCCATCGGCGATGCGGTTGATCGGGTATGCTCAGGTCGGCCAATATGATTCATTGTTCCGGGGCTGCTCAGCGTGAGTATAATCGGTGCTCTTATAGCGGCTTTTGTCATTGGCCTTATTGATGCGGTTGTGCCGACTTTTTTACGGTAGAAAAGGTATTTTGCCACCATGTAGTTCTTTACATATTTTAAGCCCCCGCCTGTTACGGTGGGGGCTTAAATGCGAAGTGGAGGTTTGCTTTGACTTACGTATTTTTTAAATATACCATACTATAAGAAATATTAATCCCGAGGTGCATAATGCTGAGTAATCTTCCAATAAAAAGAATACCTCTTCCCACTCCTTTTCCGGTCGGTGATGTCAATGCCTACCTGATTATTTCAGACCCCCTTACCATAATAGATCCGGGCCTTTACTACCAGCCTGCGGAGGATTTCCTGAACAGGTCGCTAAAAGAATCAGGGCTTGAATTAAAAGATATTAAAAGGATAGTTATTACCCACGGGCACCCTGACCACTACGGCATAGCCGGTAAAATACAGAGGGAAGCCGGGTCCGAGGTGCTGGTCAGGGACAGCGAGGTGGAAAAGCTGGAGCTTACTCCCGGGTATATAGAAAATATGCTGAAGACCATGCTAACCACCGGCATTACCAGGGAGGCCCTGAAGATGGACGGGCTGTACCGGGGCGAGGTGCCCTTCACCCATCCTATTGACAGCATCAAAACATATTCAGGAGACTGCCTGCTGGGCTTTGATGGCTTTGAGCTTCGCCTGCTGCACACACCGGGGCACAGCGGAGGCCATACCAGCCTTTTTTGGGAAGATAAGGGGGTGCTCTTTTCCGGGGACATGCTTCTTCCCAAAATAACTGCCATTACACTGATAGATTATGATCCCCGTAAAAAGAACCTGCGGGGCAGGAGCCTTGCGCACATGCTGAAAAGCATGGAGCTGGTGGGAAATATAAATCCTTCACTGTGCCTGCCCGGACACGGGGACCCGGTGTCCGAACCGTCAGCCCTGGCCAGATCCAGGATAGAATTTCATAAAGGCAGGCTGGAGGAAATATATAATATTGTCCCGGCAGGCAGGGAGAGTGCGGCTGCGCCTTACAGTCTGTCCAGGGTCTATTACCCGCACGTAAAGGGCTTTGACATCTTCCTTGCGGTGGTGGAGGTGGTGTCTCACCTGGATTACCTGGCCGATGAGGGAAGGATAGAAGAATATATTGATGAGAAGGGGGTATCCCGCTTTTACCGCCGACAGCATTAAAAAACTGGCAGGAAGCAATCGGCAATCAGGGGCCGGAAGCCAGAGTATTATAAGCTTCCGGCCCGGGCCGGGTTAATTCCCAGATCATTGCAGGGGACAAACCTTTCTATATTCGGTAGCTGGACTGAAAGGGACCCGGCTGGGCTTATCAGATCTGCTGCGCCGGTTATGGCCTGGGGAGGTGACAATGAGGACTATCCCGAGGAGATTACTCCAACATCGCTGGTTACGGCAATGCTGGCTCCTTTCCGGGTCAATTTCAGAAACCCTGCCGATTTGATTGATAAAGGGGTGCCAGCACTGGCGGAATACAGGAAGGTCGCACACAGCCGGCAGCCGCCACAGCTGTGGAACAGGCCCAGACCGGCCAGGAAACCCCTGTAGAGATAACAACTTGCTTTTTATAAAGAAAAATTTTGGCAATTGCAATAGTAAATCGGGCTGAAGCCCGCCTAAACATGTTGGGGTGGGCTTCAGCCCGATAAAAACCGATAAAAAAGAGCGGATAAATTGAAGCGGAATTAGGGTGCTGTTGATTGGATATTGCAGGAATTGGTTATGGCAGGGCTATTTTTGGGCGTAGCCACCCCTTAATCCGCCTAAACTATTTTGAAAAATGCTTAGTTCCAATAGTCATAAGCAGGAATTTGGGAGTCCGAATCGTCGTATGTTAATTCGGGGATATATGGTGGGCTTTCAGGCAGAGGATCGTGATTTCGTGTGTCCCATAGATTTAGATGCCGTAAAATTTTTTGTATGATTTCAGCCTGATCGATTATGGATATGATTTTCATGGGACCTTGACACTTGGGGCACAGCAAGGGATCGACCTCGTAGATTTTTTGAATCAACCGTGCCCTACCGGCAACAGAACATCCAGTCTGACGCCGCCATATTCCTTTAGACCTTTTTCCTCGAATCTTTGATCCATCAGCGCAGCATACTTGTTAAAGAGTCTGGGAAGATCTTCTTTGGGAATATGCGTCTCAAGAAATACCCACATACCTACCGAGGCAAGCTTGCCCATTTCACGATACATTTCTCCGGTACCGGCGGCGCTGGCCTGATGATGAATCTCTTCCGAACCTATTTCACCCCCTGCCGCCTTGCAAACCTCATCTAATACCTTAATCTTGGTTGTTACCTCATCTTCCTCATATCCTCTGGTATAGCATAATAAAACCCAACATGGCTCTTTCATAAATAGCGCCGTAGAATTGGGTGCAAGACCGACAAGATTCGTATAAGGAAATGGCTCTATTGCCATCAATTTGGATATGGCGCTCCAGATGTCATCAAAATTTTTGAAGAGGAAACCTCTTGGTTTGGCAACCGTTTCGAGGGGATAAAGCGCCAGCGTTACTTCGGTCTTAACACCGAATATTCCTCCATCACCGATGAACAAACCGGTCGTATCAGGTGAACCCCCATCGCGCATGAAGGTGGTTTTTCGATGTATGTTAGTTCCAGGCCCTCCTCCGGTTTGAATCACGCCTCCGGTGGGAGTGACCACCTTCATACCCAGTATATGATTCGCATTGGGTCCCTACTACTTGCGTCCGCGTCGACCAGCCTCCACCCATAACTCCGCCTATCAAACCACCGAGTGTATCCGCATAATAGGGCGCCCATACAAGATTTGCATAAAGGCCCCTCTCGGTCAACTTGGTTCCCAGCTCGCATACGCCGATGCCGGCTTCAGCGGTTACCGTCATATTTTCTTCATTGATCTCAATTATTTTGTCCAGCCGTGTGGTGTCCATTACTATACTTCTTCCGGGAATACCTGCCGGAAAACCAAAAATAGAGGCGCCTCCGGGGTATGAGTTATATTTGCCAGTTTGATGATCTCCGATACTTCCTCGGTGCTGCCGGGCCTTACGATTATTCCCGGAATTTTGCCGGGAACCGGACTTGAATCGCGGGAATATGCCCACACAGCAAAGTCGCTATCTGTTGTATATTTCGAACCAACAATCACCGACAATTCACCATACAACGGATGATGTTCTTTGACTCGCATGACATTCATGTTTCACTCCTTTTTATAATTGTAACCTCTCATTACCAGTTCGAACAAATATTATATCCTGATGTTGTATTTTGCCTTATTTTCCTTCATCACTTTGGCTTAAAAGATGTTAATGCTTCTATTAAAGCATAAAGCATGCCATAATATTTATAATTATAAATACAGGTAGTTATATAAATGAGGGAACTATAAATATCAAATATGGCACTTTTATATGTTATATTTGACACTTATTATAATAAAGTGTTAAATAAAATATATCATATTATATTCTATAGGAGATATTCATGTCGATAGATGAAAATTATTTTTTCCGGGAGGCTACGCTGAGAATCTGCGGAAGTCTGGAGATAGAAAAAGCGCTATGGGATTGCTTTATGTACATCCGCAACTATATCCCGGCAGATATCATGCACATTGATCTTTATGATCCGGTAACCGGGCTTGGGGAAGTCATTGCAAAAGCGGATTTAAGCGGAGGAGAACTTACATCCATCAAAAACGTAGCTCCGGAAGGTGTCAGAAAACTTATCGAGGAAATGAGAATAAATCCTCAGATGAGACAGAAGGTTTTTGTGGCAGACCGAATCAGCGATCATCCTATTATGGGGTATATGTCAGAAATTATAGGGCATCCTGATGCAGCATTTATGGCGATCGGGCCAAAACCGGAATGGGATTTTCTTAGCGGTATTCTTGTCGGTAAAAACGGAGGAGAAAAGTACTCCGAAGAACATGTGCGGCTGTTTTCGCTTCTGCACGAACCCTTTGCCATTGCTCTTTCCGATTATCTGCGTTATCGCGAGCTTCTGCGACTCAAGGAGATCCTGGCGGATGACAACCGGTATTTGCAGGAGGAATTACGGCAGCAAACAGGGGAAGAGATCGTAGGCGCACATTTCGGCTTAAAGCAGGTCATGGAAATGGTTAATCAGGTAGCGCCCATGTCCAGTCCCGTTTTATTGTCAGGGGAAACCGGAACCGGCAAGGAGGTCATTGCCACTGCCATTCATAATCTGTCTCCGCTCAAAAACGGTCCCTTTATTAAGGTGAATTGCGGCGCTATCCCGGAATCCCTTATGGACAGTGAGCTTTTCGGCCATGAGAAAGGTGCATTTACAGGAGCATTTTTTCAAAAAAGGGGCCGTTTTGAGCGCGCTCTTATTCTAAACAGAAAAAGACCGCTTGCCTTTGATAATATAGGCTACACCATACCGCGCGCAAACACAATTATACCCGCAACTGAGGCTGCAAGCACTCTCAGTTTTGATCAGGCAAACTCACAAACGATTATAAAAGCTCTCAAAATGGCCGGTGGCCGTGTAGGCGGGGAAAAGGGTGCTGCCAAACTTCTGAAATTAAACCCTTCAACGCTCCGGGGAAAAATGCGAAAGCTTGGCATTCCCTTTGGACGAAAAAGGCATATATGAAAAAACCCTGGTAACCTTGCCGTCTGTGCCGCCATAACAGATTGGAAAAGTGTGCACTAAGAAAAAGCTGCATCTCAGAAGAATCACTTTACGAAGATAAAATCTTATACGCAATATACCGTTTCGTTTAATAGGTAATATCCGGTAAAATATTCTGCTTCTCAACAAATCTCCTTATGCCCCTTTTATCTTCCAAAGCCCTTAACTCCTATAGCATTAAGGGCTTTTTTTACTTTTTCCAACTTGTATGGTTTAATCTGAGCTTCTATTTTTTGATGCCGGAGCCAATTATTTTATCATCTATGAGTTTGCTGTATAGTAAAATCAGGATATGCCGTAACTGCAACCTCAGACTGGTCAAGTCCTGATAATTCCATTTCTGCTGAAGGCCTTAATGGGATAATCTTGTCAAGAATCTTAAAGAAAACATACATAACAACAAAAACAAAAATTATGTTGGTTGCCGTACCAATAACCTGGGCAATAAACTGGGATGCATCGCCGTAAAATAGCCCCCTGACAGTACCGGCCACACCGTTGAAATTATCGCCATAAGTTCCATCGGCAAACAGTCCCAATGCCAAAACACCCCAGGCGCCATTGACGCCGTGCACTGATATTGCCCCAACCGGGTCATCAACTTTCATTACCCGCTCAACAAAAAACACGCTGATGCACAATATAATACCTGCGATAATGCCTATTATTACTGCTGAAACCGAATTCACAAACGCACAGGGTGCTGTGATGGCAACAAGTCCGGCCAAAAAGCCGTTTGCTATCATGGATATATCCGGTTTGCCGTAACGTATCCACATATATGCCATGGAGGAAAAAGAGGCTGCTGCCGATGCAAGCATAGTATTTACCGCTACAACTCCGATTCTTAAGTCGCCGCCTGCAAGAGTGGAACCGGCATTAAATCCGAACCAGCCAAAAGCCAGAATGAAACATCCGGTCAATGCCATAGGAATGTGATGTCCCGGCATAGCGTTTGGCGTGCCGTCGGCTTTGAACTTACCTAATCTGGGACCGAGAACTATTGCTCCGGCAAGCGCGGCAACGCCGCCTGTCATATGAACTACCGAAGAACCTGCAAAATCCACATGGCCATGACCGAGGGCAAAATTTTTACCAAGCTGAGAAAGCCAGCCGCCGCCCCACACCCAGTTTGCATATAAAGGGTAAACAATTCCGGCTATGAAAAATCCATATACAACAAAAGATTTGAATGTCCAGCGCTCAGCCATTGAGCCGGTCGGGATGGTTGCCGTGGTGTCCATAAATACCATCTGAAAAAGAAAGATAGAAAAAACGACAGCATCATAAGTAACGCCGGAAAGAAAAAAGCCCTTTGTGCCGAACAATCCGAAATCTTTTCCAAAAAGATTGATAATAAATTCTCCGTTAAGAACCGTGCCTCCACCAAGAGAGGCAACTCCTCCTACGCCTCCCATCTGTATTGCAAAACCACACATCCAGTATCCGAGCATGCCAATGCCGTAAACCATAAAATTCATTGCCATGGTATGTCCTGCATTTTTAGCTCTTGTAAACCCTGTTTCTGCAAGGGCAAAACCGGCTTGCATGAACATAACGAGAAAACCGCAGAAAAGCATCCATACCATATTGATCGCTATCCGGTTATGGCCGATCACATCAGCTAATTTTACGGCAAGAGGTTCGCTAGAACCCAAATTTTTCATGTCATCTGCTGTCGGTGCGCCTGATGTTGCACCGATCACATCAGCAGCGCCGCCCGTGCCCGCTCCGGTTGGATCCGGCTTTGGCCCGGTTGCCGGGGCAGTGGTTTCCGCCGCAGGTGCAGGTTGGGATATAACTGCCTTGTCTTCAGCCTCATCCCCGGCAAAGAGCATGCCCGAAAATGAGACACACAGCATACATACTAATATGAATAGCGTCATTAATTTTTTCATATATAACCTCTTCATAAATTTTCTTAAAATGTTAATGTGGCGTTTAACCCGCAAACAAAAGTGTCATCAAGTTTTCCGTTAAAGTTGTAGGAATTGCCGTCAATAGTCCTTTTAGCTTTGCCTGAAAGAGGAAACCAATACTGTACCAAGGGCTGTATCACAGCATTTTTTGCAACAGGAATAGTAAACCCGGCCTTGACCATTCCATCATGGAATGCATTGTATTTGTCTCCGGTATATGCGCCGGTTGATCTTTCATAGGTTTTCCAGTAATCGGAACTGCCAACAAAATATCCTGCTGAGGCTCCCATATCCAGGGTGATCTCCTTATAGACAGGAACGGACTGTGATACTGATAAATTTATATAAGTTCCGGTATATTCATTTATATCCTGGTATATAGCCAGCGTCGGGCTTAAAAGAGTATTATAAGTAGTCGAAATAAAAAATTCCTCGGTTTCATTCGCATATTTCGTATTATAATAAATATACCCGCCTGTAAGTGAAAGTTTATCAATATCATATTTATAACATAATGTGAGATCTGTCTCGTTGAAGCTTTTCTCGCCTGGTCTGTCAGGGACAAAAGACTGAGTCGGATGTTCATCAGTATCGATATTTCCCCACATTGAAGCATTAAACCCATTGTAGGAAGCCGTCAAGGTAGGCTGAATAACAGCGCTACGTGCGCTTAACTCATAGCCTCTGAAAATATACCTGTTAAAAACTCCAACCGAAGCGCTTCCTGTTACCTTGTGCTCCTCAGCGGGTTTTTCCGCACCAGCCAGTGATACATATGCCGTCATCATTAAAATAATAATACTTGCCAATAAAAAATACTTTTTCATTTTACCTTTCTCCAACTTAAGTTAGTTTATATAATTATTTTTGTTAACCCGTAAAAAGAACCATGCCTTATTACACACAGTTATGCATGTAAATAACTTGCCCGATAAAATCTCTCTTAATCATCCTCTCCTTTCCCCCCTTTTTTAAATATTACATAAATTTGCTAATGCCCGTGTTTGTCATTCATAAAGCTATAATCGTGCCAATTTCTAACTATTTGATATTGAAGATAAAGTACAAACATATAAATTACATAATTGTTATTATATGATGTATTATTTACATTTATGTATGGAAAGAAGAAAACGACCGGGGTAAAATCTAAAATCGTTTTTCAAATTACATCTCATAAGTATAGTAAGTGTTTATTATTAGCGTTGACCGGAAACCGGATAAATGCTATAAGCTATCCATTCCATTTAAAAAGCATTCTTCACCTTTCCGGTAATTATTGCCAAAATAAAAATAAGCACGCTTTCAGAAAATGAAGAATTAAGGATATAAATGCTCATGCAACACCTGGATATAATAATGAATTTTCCAGACACCTGAACTGTTGTTTAAACAATTCCATATCAGGAGAATAGCTTGTGACATTTTGGAGCGTAAGAGAATCGCTAAGTATGGCAAATAGATTGAGACGTTCATATTATGAGCTTTTAAGAGATGATCTGGATCAGTTTTTGCTTAAATATGCTCTTATTGATTCCTATAATAATTTTCTAAACAAAAACGCCGCCTATCCTTTTGTTGAAAAAAGAGAACTAAAGCCTCGTACCCGAATAAACGACATAGAGTATGAATCTCAGAATACATTTCTAATAATATTTATTGAAGACTCAATTCCTGCGAACCATAAAAAATATATCAGATTCTATGACATAAATAAAACAACTAAGGATAATATAATAAAGTCAAAGACTTTACCTCTTGATTGTGCGTTCGACAGAAGTCAGAAATTTTTTGATTCGGCGCGTTTCTTTGATTTTATGCAGATACTTCTTCCTGTTGATTATGCACTTCTTATTCAAAGAGATCCCGCAAGCAAAACAAACGACAGATATGTTCTGTCACATTTTCACGTCCGGATAGACTGGCCTGTGGTGGAAGCAGCAGAAAATCTCGCGGTTAACCTACGTTATATTTCAAAGGATATTTACGAAAAAGGAGATAAGTACGCTGAAGATATTCAGAAGAAATTCTTTGAATATTATGGTCTTCCCGTGATGGCAGGAGGCAGAAGAACAGCTGCGATAGTGGCTGCACAGTATTTTAAAAGAAATCCCTGTATTACTACTATTTATGTTGGAAGCAGCGGATCAAGATCTCTGACACGTATCTCGGAACGCGGTGTTTCAAAAGCTATATTGATGAAGTTTACTGAAGACGAAATTAATCAGATTGCTGCATCAAACTACATTTCTTATAATTCTTTCAAAAAACATTATGTTGTGGCAAAAGACAAAAAGGATAATATTTGTATATTCCAGGCAATTTATACTTTTACTGACCATGCAAGACCGCCGGATGATGGGAAACTTAGAGAATTAAGACCGGATCTATACTGGCAGGCGGTTGAAGGCCAGTTTATTCTACCAAAACCAAGAGTATGGAAATATCCTCCTCTTCCTTACAATACAATTTATTCTTGATATCCTCTTTAAATGGTTAAAACGGATATCTGTCATATGCATCAAAACAATGATAGTCATACACCGGTTATGGTTAAAAAGCACAAGCATATGCTTACTATTGTTCTCAACCGGCCGGAAGCTCTGAACAGCCTTAACCATAAAATGATCAGCCTGATAAGGATGGCCATAGATGAAGCAAAAGAGGATAATTCTGTCCGGACACTTCTGATCGATAAGGACGATAAGCCAAGGTGTCAACCTGAAAATATCGAACAAGTTGTAAATATAGATTTTCTGAACCTATATTGAATGCCCATCAAAATACATAAGGATCGTATTTCCACTTTTTTCAAAAGTATCCCGTCTATCAACCGGCAAGCCATATACAAAAGCCTAAAATTAAAGCAGCAATCTTTGAGCTATATTTAACCAAATTTTAATTGTTTAATAATAAAATTTAAATAATTGCCCATTATAGTAATTGTCATAAATCAGTTTCGATTGGGTATGGGTACGTATGCTATCCGCAGGAATAAAATCTGCCTTTTATCAACGCTGTCAAATTCACTTACACGAAATCCATACAGCCCCAAAAGAATTTACTCTCACGAAGCAGTTTATCGTATCCGCCTGTAAAAACTATATTAAAAATAGAGTGATGGGTCTGCATGAAAACAAAAAAATATGATAACTAAACTTCATCAAATACTTGCCTGTTTAATTCTGTTTGTTTTATTTCCGGTTTCAGCCCAACCGATTGAAACGGAAACACATCATTATCTGGAAAGGACCGGTTCCAAAACAAGTCCTGTAGAATGGAAATTCGAAAAGGGAGTTGTTCCGAAAATAACCTGGGTTGGATCGGATGAAACCATAACAACCTGGAGCAATCCATCATTGGAAACAGTTAAATGGGTAGTAGATAAACCGGGTCAGAATACGCTTATTACCGTTCAAAGAACAAATAATGATCTGATAATAAACGGCGTTTTAAAGGGCAGTCCTTTAGAAAAGAAGGTAAAAATTGACAATTTGCCCTGGTTTCAGGCAATTTCTATCTCTTTAAGACCATTCATAATTTCAAAAGATTCCGCTCTTGAGTTCTGGACATTTCAACCGGACACGCTTAAGATTTATAAGCTAAGGGCATTAAAAGTATCTGCGGATGTCCTGAAAATAAACAGTAATACCATCAAAGCTCAAAAGGTTAAGATCAGTCTGACAGGGATTTTATCGGTTTTTGGTGAATGCTTTTATTGGTTCACAAAAGATGATGGCGTGTTTATCAGATACGAAGGGCCTGGTACTTCTCCGGAAAAGAAAGTCACTGTTGAAATGAGATAGCAGTTTTATTGCTTAAATATAGCCTTTTGTTTTCTTTTTATCTTGAATTTTGAACCTTTATCCCCTCCTTTTTGCTTACAAACTTATCAACTATGAACTCATGAACTTATAAGCTGTATTCTCCTTTCTATAGAACCTGTTTGATTTAAAATAATTATTGGTGTAAAGAATAGGCCATTCAAAAAAGGTAAACCCGGATATCAAAGACTATGTATATTAAACATTGAGTCACTGAAACAAACAGCAGTAATTTCTGCCAAATATGCTTTACAGCAAAATATTATATGATAACAAAATCCTTGCATACACTTGACCATGTTCGTAAATCATTTAACGGTGTAACCAGCAGAACATCCCGTTCCAAGATTGGTCAGTTTTTGACACCAGCAGCTATAGCTCAGTTTATGTCTTCCATGTTTGAAAGAGGGCCTCAGCAGGTGAGAATTATGGACCCTGGTGCAGGGACGGGTGTGCTTTTTGCTGTGTGCGTTGAAACATTGGTTCTCCAAAAAATTCGCCCTCTTTCCATAAATGGGAAGTATTTGGGACGGGTATTGATATATTGATAAACATGTTATTATTCCGCGGTCTTAGGGTAGCAAGGATAACCGCATTTGGATTTAATATATTCTTTGATGGTTATATAAAAATCCACAAACCGTCATGCCGGACTTGATCCGGTATCCGGAACCCAATGAATTTACTGGTTAGCGCTAAAGCTTCACTGCGTGCCCGGCCTTCGCCGGAATGACGAAAAGGGGTAATTCCCGGTTTTAAACGAATACAAAAAATAATAATTTAATCGAAGTAAATTTTAGATAAAATCCAAATGCGCTTACCCTGCCATCGTTTCCCCAAATTTTTTACATCCCCGCGCCAATTTCCATATAAACCGATTTCCGATGCCTGATACCAAGAATCCATACCTCGGACTCTACTATTTTGAATACTACCCGGTAATCACCAACACGCAGCTTCCAATATCCTTTTAGTGACTTTCGCAAAGGTACTCCATAGTCTTGAGGCGCTGTCTGCAAACGTTCTTCTATAGCCTTACGGATCCTGTCTTTTATTTTTCGATCAATAAGCGGCAAATCCTCAACGCGAACTGCAGGATGATAGTGCAATGTAAAAGGCATGGTTCATTCCCACACATCTTCATGCGAAAGTGCTTTTTTTCTGTCGAATGTCTTTATTCGTGAATCTGCAAAAGCTGCAAGTGCTGCATCTTCCCGTAATTCAATTGCTTCCCGGATAAGATCACGAGCGATGGTGGACATGGAAACACCTTCACTGGCTGCAAGATCATGCATTATGTTGTAAAGCGGTGTCTCTACAACAATATTTACTCTTGGATTTTTAGTGGGCATTGTTTTTCTCCTTTTGGAATAAGTGTAACGCTTATGATGCACCTTGTCAAGACGAAGAATTGTTTTCCTAAAATAAATTAAACTCTTTGACAAACAAACCCCTTTTTTTGATGTTTATGGCAATGTAAAACTATGAGTTCCGGCAATGTAAAATTATGAATCCATTTTGAGTTGTTTAACGGTCTTTCGTTCTAATATTGGTAATAGTTTATAAGCCAAGCAAATTAGGATGGAGGATAGAAAGGTGGTCAGAATGGATGAGACAAATAAAATCAGGAAATTATATTTTTCAGATGGGATAACCCGGAAATTTATGTTATGGAAACGCTTTTATTCCATAATATAAATTTCCAGGAAAAGAGATGATAATTGAACTTATCTTTAACTTAACTCAACTGTGGAAACTCATAATTATAAATTTCCGAATGTCATAAAAATAGATTGCCGAAAACTATTCACCTATCTGAAACCAAAATAAGTGGTTTTCCCCTAATCAAGGCTTTGCGCTTGCCTGATACCGGCATTATACTGAAATGCTTTAAGAGTCCGGCAAAATATATTCTTTTAAGAAATGATCCAGCAGGATTATTTGGGTGGAAGTCATTTTACCTATTTGTATTTTTAGTTGCCTTATTGGCTGCGAACTGAGTGAAACCTTGCTGTCGGTTTTCAAATAACCGCTTGATTGAACCGACACATTGCTTAAATAGAAATCATAGGCCGACGAAAAGATATCTATTTTAACCGGGCGTTTCAGCGGTTTGTCATTATCAGCACACCGGAAAACTAATCCACCTTCATTTATTTCTTTGATTTGTCCGATCTTATTGCCAGGTGTAAGAGCTGCACGTACTCCTTTCTTTAATCTGAATCGTTTGTGTTTTCTTCCTTCAAGAAAAATATGTTCGTTGCTCATAAAAATACCTCCCGATTGTATAAAGTATTATTATTGAAAACATTAACTTGTCGATTGGAAAACCTCAGAGCTGTTAACCACTTTAACCACTGAATCATTTCATTTATATAAAAATACGGTTAGAAATTTGTTAATAAAACAGATGTAAACACCGGAATGTTAAATATGGGGGGATCAGAAAATCTTAATCAAAAGCTAACAAAATTTTAGTATTTTTCAAATATAATTTTGAAATAAAGACGTGCGGATTAAAAATCGATCCCAATGGGGACTGATGTAGTGTAATCCCTGAAAGGAAATAATTTGCCTCATCATTTTAGAGGACTATATACGGTTTCTTCTTTATTAATCAATGCGTTGGTATCTGCCCTGTGTTTCGTTCTTTGGCTTCCCGATACTTTACATAGTTACTTATCCTTTCCGAATCCAAATACTATATTACCACACTATCAACCGAACAAAAAAGTAAATGTCTGTTGATCTGTGGCCTTGCTCAAAGGACAAAAGTTTCTATTTTTTACTGAAATTAAAAAGGTATAGGTATGTATAAAATTATCATTACAATTATTATTTTTGGAATATCGCTTTTTCAAAATACGGCGCTTGGAGCAAATATTATTATAAAAGGGGCAGGAGCTACTTTTCCATATCCGCTTTATAAAACCTGGGTTGAAACCTACTATAATAAAACCGGCATTCGAATCGATTATCAGGCAGTAGGTTCGGGGTCTGGCATTAAACAACTTTTTAATGGAAAAGTTGATTTCGGAGCCACGGATGCCTATCTCTCAGATGCTGAATTGAAAAAGGCTCCCGGTCAGATCCTCCACATACCAACTTGTGTGGGAGCTGTGGCTATTTGTTACAACCTGCCTTTGGGAGGTCATTTTAAGAGTATTCTCAAAATGACCCCTGAGCTTCTGTCCAAAATATTTATGGGTAAAGTTACTAATTGGTCGAATAACGAAATAAGCCGTATAAACCCGGGAATTGATTTTCCGGATACTAAAATTACTATTGTACATCGGTCGGAAGAAAGCGGCACAAATTTCGTATTTACAAATTATCTATCCAAGGCGAGTCGTGAATGGAAAGATAATATCGGTTGTGGGAAAACTGTCAGATGGCCGGTTGGCATTGGCGTTGAAGGTAATCCCGGTGTGGTTAATTATCTTAAGAAGATACCCGGTAGCATCGGCTATGTTGAATTAACATGGGCTAAAAAAAATCAAATGCCGGCGGCTATGATCCAAAACCGTAAAGGCAATTATATTGAACCGACTCTTAAATCTCTTTCAGAGGCCGCGAAAATAGATCTTCCATCGGATACAAGGGTTCTGATTACCGATACTGATGCACCTGAAGGCTACCCTATCAGCTCATTTACCTGGCTTATTTTTTATAAGGAACAGGCAAATAATCAGAGAAACAGAGAGGAAGCGGCAGCCCTCTTAAAGTTCCTTTTATGGGCCATCAAAGATGGTCAGCATTTTAATAAAACGCTTCATTATGCAAAACTTCCTGAAGAAGCTGTCTCTTATGCAGAAAAAATCATTAAAAGTATTACTTATGGTGAAATACCGATTGTGGATTGATGGAGAATATTTTGATAAAAGTAATAAATAAACAAATAAATTTTGTTAAATCAGGATGTATTTTAATTTTGCTTTGTTTGTTTCCCTTGTTTAACGCACAAGCATTGGATAGGCAGGAAAAGATCGTGAGAGTCGGGATTATAGACTTTGATCCCCTCTGCTCAATTGAAAAGCCAGGCCGCAGCGAAGGACTTTTTGTTTCAATATTGAAAAATATTGCTGCTAAGGAACATTGGAATCTGCGTTTTATCCCATGTGAGTTACATAATCAATTTGATTACTTAGATTCAAACAGGGCTGATTTGGTTTTGGCCGCCACCTACTCAAAAGAAAATGCCATTAAGTACGAATTCACCCGTGAAACGATCATCTCCACATGGGGGCAGATATATACGGGAACCGGAAAAAATATTAAATCCATATTAGAGCTTGAAGGCTATTCAGTTGGTATGTTAGCCAATGATCCATATGGCCGGGAACTCAGGAAAATGATTAAGGGATTAAACATCAACTGTGAATTTATTGAATTTAAGCACTATGATGAAATCTTTCAGGCTCTTGAAAATGGTTGGATTGATACAGGTATGGTTGACCGTATTTATGCTTTTCTGCATCAGGGTGAATATAAAGTGAAAAGCACTACAATTATATTATCCCCGGTAGAATTGAGGTTTGCAGCGCCCCAACAAGGCGGCCGCAATATCATAACTGCTATAGATTATAACTTAAATCTAATGAAAAAAAATCCCGGTTCTATCTATTATAAACTTCTTGACCAGATTTTAGCAAGCTCGAAAGATTACGCTATTCCGTCCTGGTTACTATCTTTACTGGGCATGGGATCAATACTTCTGGTGATCTCTGCGATACTGACTTTTTTGTTAAGAAAGCAGGTTCTGAAAAAAACAAAGCTGCTTTATGAGAAAAATGATGAACTAAGCAGAGAAATAGAAGAAAGAATGGCGGCTCAAAAAAAACTTCAGGAATCTGAGCAGCGATATAGAAGCGTTTTTGAAAACACCGGAACGGCGATAATTATTATAGAAGAAGACACAACCATATCTATCGTTAATTCTGAGTTCGAAAAGCTCAGCGGATATAAAAAAGGAGATATCGAAAGGAAAATGAGCTGGATGCAGTTTGCAGCTGCTGATGATCTTGACAGAGCAAAACGGCACCGCCAAATGAGAATAGAGGGTTCGGCGGATGTTCCGTCCGAAGATGAATTCAGATTGACCGGAGCTGCCGGGACCGAGAAAGTCGTTTTGATCAAAGTGGGGACGATTCCCGGAACAGGCCTGACTATCGCATCTTTATTGGACATCAGTTCCCGGAAAATGGCTGAAGAGGCCCTGCGTGAAAGCGAAAAAAGATTAAAAATGATTCTTGATTCTGTTTATGCCGGTATCATGATCGTCAATGCCGGCAATTTCAGAATCATTGAGGCTAATTCAACGGCTGCTGATATGATCGGAATTCAAAAGCATCAGTTAGTCGGAAAAATTTGCAGCGACTATTTAAGCAGCGGCAATGATGATAATTGTCCAATAATAAATCAAAATATAAAAACCTATCATATGGAAGGCTTGCTGAAAACCGCAAATGGTCAAACCATTCCGATTCTTAAAACAGTCACACCTGTCTATTTAGGTGGTGTCAAATGTTTTCTTGAAACTTTTATAAATATCAGAGAATTAAAAACAGCGCAGGAAGAAAAAATCATTTTGGAATCAAGACTCTCCCAGGCGCAAAAGCTTGAAGCTATAGGAACCCTTGCAGGTGGTATAGCCCATGATTTTAACAATACATTGTGTATGATAATGGGGTATGCCGATTTGGCTATTTTAGATGCTCCTAAATGTAACTCATCGATGAAAGACTATCTTGAAGGTATTCTTGTAGGATGCAACCGTTCAAAAGAAGTGGTAAAACAAATCCTTACTTTCAGCCGGAAAGGAAATCAGGAATTAAAAAATGTACTGATTTACCCTGTAATCAAAGAAGCTCTGAAATTTCTGAGATCAACACTGCCCAGCACTATTGAAATAAAGCAATCCGTTTCAACGGAAAACAATATGGTTCTGGCTGATGCAACACAGATTCACCAGGTCCTTATGAACTTATGCACCAACGCACTGCATGCCATGGATCCCGGCGGTGGAACGCTTGAGGTTAAATTGAATACTGTGGTGATTTCAGAAGAAAACCATTCCTCTTATCAAGATGTAGCAACAGGCCGCTATCTCATGCTCTCCGTAAGTGATACAGGATGCGGGATGAGCCGGGAAGTCATGAATAGAATTTTTGACCCGTATTTCACAACCAAGGATAAAACAAAGGGTTCCGGCCTGGGATTGTCAGTTGCTCATGGCATTATCAACAGCCATGGCGGCAAAATCCTTGTAAGGAGCCGGCAAGGCCATGGAAGTACTTTTCATGTATTGCTTCCGCTGGTTGAGACCGGGGAGAGATTAGAGGATGATAACCCGGTGGATATACCCGGAGGTAGTGAGAATATACTTCTGGTGGATGATGAAAAAGAGCTTGCATCAGTAGAAAAAAAGATGTTGGAAGTATTGGGCTATCATGTAACGAAAACCACAAATGCGATGGATGCCCTGGAAATTTTTAAGGAAAATGCAGACATCTTTGATCTGGTTATAACGGATATGACCATGCCTTTTATGACAGGGATTCAATTATCAAAAGAGATCTTTCGAATACGTCCTGAAATTCCGGTTGTATTATGTACCGGATTTAACGAACACATAAGCAGTGAAAAATCTTTTGAAATAGGTATCAGCGATTTTATTATGAAACCGTATGATATGCGCAAACTTGGCAGTTCAATTCGAAGAGTTTTAGATGAACAAAGCGGTGTTGTTGACAAAATAAAAAAAGTTCCAATTTATAAGTCCTGCCCGGAAAACACTATGGGACATGATTATAAATCACTTCAGAATGCCATGTTTGGCACATAATAGAAGCGTCTTATAAATCCAAAATTCAAAAATAATCCTTCCGGGTTCGTTTCGCCTTTTGCTAAGGCCCAATTTTTTCTTATTCTCAAGGTCAACATGAAAAATTAACACAAATTTTATAAATCGCTCATAGATTTCTAATAAAAATATTCCAAAGTTGATTAGGTTTAATTCGCAGATGATCAAAAAAAAGGGGGTGGTGGCACGTTAAAAATACAGATAGTGCTTTAGAATTTATGAGGAAAAAATAGAAAAACCTATCATTAAAATCTTAAGAGGAGGATCATAAGATGAAAAAAATGTTTTGCAAGATATCGGTTATCCTGATGCTCGCAGTCTTGATAGCGGTTGGATCAGTCTCTGCAGAACCATGGAAATTCGGAGTCATCTCCGACACTCAATGGACCAAAGCGGATGACGGGAAAAATCCTAATACCTGCGCTGCAGACATCATCAAACAGGTTGACCAACAGTTTATCGCCAGTGGTGTGAAACTTGTCGTTCACGTCGGTGACATGGTGGATTCCGGCAGTCAGATCAATGACTACACCCGGGCGCTTTATGCCCAGGATTTATATAACGCGGGCATCGGTTTTTATCCCTTACGCGGCAACCACGAAGCGGCCCATGGATCATATCTGGACTCCGGCGCGGATTACAGGTATGCTTACCCGCAGATCGTGCCAGGGCCTGACGCAGGCGTGAACAATGACACTCCTGGCGACATCACATCAGCTATTATTCCGGCTGCCGACTTAAATCCCATCACAGGCAATCCACCGGCAGACAAGACCAACCCGAATACCTTTACCGCAGGTGCAGACTTTTCAGCCCCTGATGCCGTCAATGCATATACCGGCGGCGTTTCTTACTCATTTCGATATAATAACGCAACATTTGTACTTCTTGACCAGTTCAAATCTCCGGACTATTACACAAGCTACGTTCCCGATCAGCAACCCTGGATAGACGAAACCCTTTTAAACCGTCCGGCTCATACCCATGCTTTTGCCTTTACCCACAAGAATATCCTGGGAGGCAATCACAAAGACAATATGTTTGGCGGACAGGTCACACCAAACGATCCGGGTGACGGTTACGGTTTAGATATTGCTTTACTCTCCCCTGCTGAAAAAGCCGCACTGGAAGCCAAGCAGGATGCCGAGAACGCCTTTTTTGCATCTATGCAGGATAACTTAGTAAAGTATGTTATATCCGGCCACGATCACCACCACTATAATTCAGTTGTTACAAGTCCTGATGGCTTGAGCAAGGTACACCAACTCATTACCCAGTCCGACAGTTCCAAGTTCTATACTCCCGGCCTCCCTGTATCGGCAAACGACGTTCCGGTTGAACAGGATCTTAGCAAAATCGGGTATTACATTTTCACAGTGGACGGACCACGTGTGACCATCGACTATTATGCCGACGATCACGATGACTGGACAGGTTCCAGTCCGGTAACTACTCCCACCCTCAACTTTTCAAAACGCTCCTCAACAGGTTACAGCTTAAACGGAAAAGAAAATATCGTCGCTCAGGGCGCATCTTACGTAATGACAGATAACACAAGCATCGCCCGTTCCATGGAACACGGTTTCGCAGGCACTTCGATGGCTATCCTCGACGGCATCAACGGCAGCACTGCTACGACCAACTATGGCAAAGCCACCGAAAAAGCCGTCAACACAGGCTGGGCTCCTCAAAACATGAGAACCGGAAAACATTGTGACGATCCTGCGAGCGACATCCTTATTCTTTGGGGTATGGCTGATCTCGGGACTGAGCAAACAGATGTATATACTCTTTCGATGAGCTATGACCATCATAAATTGCTCCCCATCCAACTCGGAAAAGGCATGTTAGGCCTCGCAACAAAAAATGAGAACGGTGAATGGGTAAATGCAGTTGATATGAACTCAGGCGGCGCCAAGAAATTCATTCTTGGTCCATGGAAACCCGGCTACAAACTTGGCACATATGGTATTAACCTGAAAACACATACCGCTTGGGCAGTTATTGACCGCGCCGGTGATTTCGCCGTTGCAGGGTTCAGGCACTTTCGGTAGGATTGTTTGCAGCAGGAATCGGAAAGCCAACATATTCGTCAGAAGCGATTTATAGAAAAAAAAGAAGCCCGTGAGTTTTCACGGGCTTGCTTTTTATGAATCAGATAACAGATTTAAATACGAATTCTTAATTTTAGGAGTTTTGATATATTAATGCGCTTTACTTTCATATTTTATATAACAGTCCATCATTTAGTAGTATTACACCAGATAACCGGATGAACACCTCTATATAATCAACTGAACCTCTATTCTGATATTTTATCTTTTTGAGAAATCGTCTGTTTAATGAATATTCTTCAATAATGTTTTTTATTTACCTGCTAACAATAATCTAACAATTGTGTGAAAATATATCAGAAAAAGAAATTGTTTTGCCTTTAATTTATTTTAATATAGAATAGTTATTGATAAGCAATTGAATATTAACTTATTTATAGATCATTACTTTTACAGAAGGCTGTTATGAGCAATATCAGAATACTGGTGGTTGATGATGAGGAAGATATTACCGAGCTGATAAGATATAATCTGGCATCAGACGGCTATACGGTAAAATGTGCCTATTCGGGAGAAGAAGCCGTAAAACTTGCAATGTCAGAGCCGTTTGATCTGATAGTTCTGGATCTGATGCTTCCCGGAATCGGCGGCATAGATGTAGCAAAAAGGCTTAGATCCGTACACAATACTATAAATATTCCCATAATTATGCTGACGGCTAAAAGCGAAGAGACTGATATTATTTCAGGCCTCACGCTTGCTGATGATTATGTTACCAAACCTTTCAGCCCCAAAATTCTCAGTGCTAGAATAAGCGCGATTCTTCGCAGAATAAATGACAGTTCTGATGATGCTTCCGATGATAAAATCATCAAGCGGGGCGATATAGTGATTCATACGGGAAGGCGCAGAGTAGAAGTATGCGGTGAACCGGTGGAGCTTTCCTTTTCAGAGTTCCAGATTCTTATAATGCTGAGCAAACGCCCGGGATGGGTGTTTAGCCGTTCCCAAATAGTTGATACGGTTCATGGCGAAGATTATCCGGTAACGGATCGCAGCGTGGATGTTCAGATTGTCGGGCTTCGAAAAAAGCTTGGCTCTTGCGGTCGTTATATAGAAACAGTTCGTAGCGTTGGCTATCGGTTCAAGGAGAAGCTATGAAAAAGCGTTATCCTCTTTTTATAAAATTATATCTGCCTTTTCTGTTGATAGTGCTTGTACCTCTTTTTATTGAAAGCAAATATACGGACTTTTCGATGCGCCGTTTTTTTTTAGAGCAGGTTGCCGACAGCCTTGAATCCACAGCCAATCTTTTGAAAGAAAACACTGCGAGCCTTATTCCGGATGAAGATCAAAGCACAGAAGTAAATAAAAACATTGATATGCTGTGTAAACAGGCTGGGAAATCTTCAGAAAAACGTATTACAGTCATATCGGCTTCCGGGAAGGTTTTGGGTGATTCTGAAAAATATCCGGACAAGATGGAAAACCACTCTGACAGACCTGAATTTGTTAAGGCAATGACAGGAGAAACAGGTGTTTTCACACGGTATAGTGATACCCTCCGGCAGACAATGATGTATCTGGCCATACCGATAACTGAAAAAGGGAAATTCGCGGGAGTAATACGGGCTTCTGTAAGCATAAGTGAGATTGACCGGCAACTGGATACAATCAAGAAGCGTTTGTTTTTTGGCATGATACTGGTTTCCTTATTTGCCGCTTTTGCCGCTTTTTTGTTTTCACGGCGTATCAGCCAGCCGCTGGAAAGGATTCACGAAGGGGCTGAACATTTTGCAGAAGGTGATTTAAATTACCGTTTGTCCGTATTTGACTCATCTGAAACCGAATTACTGGCAAGAACCATGAACGATATGGCTTCAAACCTAAACGATAGAATGCAGACTATAATCAGTCAGCAAAAAGAAATTGAGGCAATCCTTTCAAGCATGACCGAAGGTCTTGTTGCAGTTAATATGGAAGAAAAAATTATCAACGTAAATTCATCCGTTGCCCGGATGTTTCACCGGCCGGCATCTGAATTGATAAACAGAAGCGTTCAGGAAGTTGTCAGAAATCCGGAGCTTCATCAATTTGTCAGAAAGGCTTTTCTGGATGAAAGCCCTCACGAAACAGATCTGTCTTTTCATTTCGACGGTGAAACTTTGTTAAACATCCGAAGTACTCCGCTTAAAAATGCAGGTGGGGACCGCATAGGGTTTCTTTTTATTTTAAATGACGTTACCCGTTTGAGACACCTTGAAAATATGCGCCGCGATTTTGCAGCAAATGTTTCGCATGAAATCAAGACACCCCTTACAGCCATTAAGGGCTTTACGGAAACGCTTAAAGCAGGGGCATTGAACAAACCGGAAGAAGCGTTCCGGTTTGTGGGGATCATTGAAAATCACACCAACAGGCTTATTTCAATTATTGATGACCTGATGAAACTATCTTTCATAGAACAAAACTCAGCGGGTCAGGAAATTGCTTTAATGGATTGTATGATACGCCCGATACTGCTTTCCGCCATTCAGATATGCCGTTTAAAAGCTGATGAGAAAAAGATAAAAATTGTCTGTATTTGCGACGAGGGGCTTTCGGCAAAAATAAATGCGGCGCTGATTGAGCAGGCATTTGTAAATCTTATTGATAATGCAATCAAATACAGCGAGCCGGAAACAAGTGTTGAAATAGAGGCGTTAAAAAGTGAAACCGGGATTACCATCGTTTTCCGTGATCATGGCATAGGGATCAGTTCCGAACATATTCCACGGTTGTTTGAGCGATTTTACCGTGTTGATGCATCAAGAAGCCGGAAGCTTGGTGGAACCGGACTTGGACTTGCAATAGTAAAGCATATTGTAAATGCCAATGGTGGGGATATCAGTGTTGAAAGCAAGCCGGGAAAAGGCAGCAGTTTTTGCATACAAATCCCAAACAAAGCACAATAAATATTAAATGAAATATTCATAATACCCTAACAATTTTCTAACAAATGCGATTTATAGTTTCAGAATAACAGAAAAACAAATGAGGCAATTGCAAAACGCCCCATTTTGGCCGATCTCTGCGTTGGGCTTGACCAAACTGAAACGTTTTGGAACTATCTCAAATTATCTGTTTATAATTAAGAATATGAATAATAATTTAAAAAAATGGAGGGTAAAATGAAAAGAAGTAAATTGGTTATGGGAGCTGTTTTGCTTGCAGCTATTTTTACATCAGGCATCGCTTTTGCGGGAAATATTTCCATAAACGGATCAACTACGGTACTTCCTATTGCACAAAAAGTTGCCGAAGCTTTTATGAAAGAACATCCGGATGTTAAAATATCCGTATCCGGCGGTGGATCGGGAAACGGCATTAAAGCACTGATTGACGGATCTACCGATATCGCTGATGCTTCACGCGCTATGAAAGACAAAGAAGTTGAAATGGCAAAGGGAAAAGGCGCAAATCCCGTTGAATTTATAGTTGCTTATGACTGTATTGTGCCGGTTGTACATCCTGATAATCCCATTAAAAATATCACTGTGGATCAATTAAAGGCCATTTATAAGGGAGAGGTTAAAAACTGGAAAGAATTTGGCGGTTTAGATAAACCTATAGTGGTTATTTCCAGGGACACTTCTTCCGGTACTTATGAAGTCTGGGAAGAAAAAGTTATGAAAAAAGAAAGAGTTTATCCGGGAGCGCTGCTCACAGCTTCCAACGGAGCCATTGTGCAGACAGTTTCAAAAAACATCAATGCAATCGGCTATATCGGCGTCGGGTATGCTGACAGCAGCGTGAAAGCGCTTACGGTAAACAGTATCAAAGGTTCAAAAGAAACCACTTTAAATAAAACATTTCCGATAAGCAGGCCGCTTTATATGTACACACGTATTCAGCCTGCAGGTGATATCAAAGCTTTTATGGATTATGTGCTTAATAAAAAGAAGGGGCAGAATCTTGTTGAGGAAAGCGGTTTTATACCTTTAACTTAGAATTAAGTTATTTTGGATAAAGATGTTTGTTGGCAGTTTAGGAATTCAAACATAATTTTTTTGTAAATAGCGAATATCGGACAGAAAACAACACTCACCGAAATTCGCTATTTACTATTGCATTTTAGCTTTTAAAGGTTTTTTTAATGACAACTACCCGTCAGCAAACGGATAATTCGGTACGCTTTATTTTTTTTGTTATTGCGCTTGCTTCAATTTCCATCCTTTTTATGATCATGTTTTTTTTGTTTATGGAAGGTATGCCGATTTTTAAGAAAGTGAGCGTATATCAATTTATCTTCGGAACGTACTGGTATCCCACTTCAAGTCCCCCGGATTTTGGTATTTTCCCACTGATTGTGGCATCTATTTCAGTTACTCTTGTTTCAGCAGTGCTTGCAATTCCGATGGGAGTAATGACAGCGGTATATCTTGCAGAGCTTGCTCACAAAAGGGTTGCCGAAATCTTAAAACCCATAGTTGAGCTTCTGGCTGCCCTTCCATCTGTTGTGATCGGCTTTTTCGGAATGGTTGTGGTTGCCCCGTTTCTTCAGGACACCTTTGGTATTCCGACAGGATTAAATCTGTTTAATGCGGCGCTTATGCTTTCCTTTATGTCCGTACCCACAATATGCAGTCTTTCCGAGGATGCCATCTATAGCGTACCTGTTGCATTGAAGGAAGGCTCGCTGGCTTTGGGTGCAACACATCTGGAAACTCTGATACGTGTTATTTTACCGGCTTCCATTTCCGGTATAAGCACAGCGGTTATACTCGGCATGTCCAGGGCAATTGGTGAAACTATGGTGGTTTTAATGGTAGCAGGCGGTGCGGCTATGGTTCCGTCATCCCTGTTTGATCCGGTTCGGCCCATGACTGCCAGCATAGCGGCAGAAATGGCGGAAGCGCCGTTTCGAGGGGATCATTATTATGCACTTTTTGCTACCGGTATAGTTCTGTTTTTATTTACGTTGCTTTTTAACATTATAGCAGACCGTATTTCTAACAAATATCGTCAAATAGGAGAAGCATCGCTTTGACGGATGAAAAAAAAATAATTGAGCGTTCTTTTGATCGGGTCTACGGAAGACGCAGACTTATCCAAAAGTGTTTATTTATGCTTTTCAGATTAGCGGCATTGATTAACTGTGCAGGGCTGTTTCTGGTTGTTTCTTTCATAGCCTTAAAAGGCTATAAGGCAATCAGCTGGGAATTTTTAACACAGCCTCCGATAGATTCTATGACAAAAGGCGGAATACTGCCCTGTATTATCGGAACACTTTGTCTTGGTATCGGCTCCATTATTGTTGCCTTGCCTATTGGCGTTGCTTCCGCTATCTATCTTAATGAATATGCCAGCCCGGGTCGCATTCTGAGGCTGATACGTCTTAGTATCAGCAATCTTGCCGGAGTTCCGTCGGTTGTTTTTGGTTTGTTTGGTTTTGCTTTTTTTGTAATATATCTGAAAATGGGTGTAAGTATTCTTGCGGGGGTATTGACTCTTGCATCGCTTACGCTTCCTGTTATTATAGGATCTACTGAGGAAGCACTGAAGTCGGTGCCCGATACATACCGGGAAGCTTCTCTTGCATTGGGAGCAACACGATGGCAGACTATTTACCGCGTGGTGCTTCCAGCTGCCTTGCCGGGAACTCTTACCGGAGCAATTCTCGGATTGAGCAGAGCTGCCGGAGAAACAGCACCGGTCATGTTTACGGCAGCAGTTTTTTTTACGCCCGGTCTGCCGGTCTCAGTGTTTGATAAAATAATGGCAATGCCTTATCATATCTATGTTCTGGCAACAGCCGGCACGAATATTGAAGCAACCCGGCCGCTTCAATATGGTACTTCGCTTTTGTTGATAGCAATGGTGCTGGGAATGAATCTTGTAGCAATAGTCTGGAGATCCGTGCTTCGAAAAAGGATGAAATAAAGTGATAGATAATGACCGAAGATTATAAGATACGGGCAAGTCATCTTAATTTTTATTATGGCAATGCTCAGGCTCTTTATGATATTTCAATAAATATTAAACCTTCCAGGGTTACAGCGCTTATCGGGCCTTCAGGCTGTGGTAAAAGTACTTTTTTGCGCTGCGTGAACCGCATGAATGACCTTATTCCGATAAGCAGGGTGGAAGGCGAAATTATGCTTGATAATATTAATATCAATGATCCATCGTTGGATGTGGTTATGTTGCGGCGCAGGGTAGGTATGGTTTTTCAAAAACCAAATCCCTTCCCTAAAAGCATATTCGAAAATGTTGCTTACGGGCTAAAAGTCAATGGAGTAAAAGATAAAGCATTTATTGAACGCCGTGTTGAAGAAAGCCTGAAAAAAGCCGCTTTATGGGATGAAGTCAAGGAGCGGATACATCAGTCAGCGCTTATGCTTTCAGGCGGTCAGCAGCAGCGGCTTTGCATAGCAAGAGCTATGGCTGTTGAACCTGAAGTTTTATTGATGGATGAACCTGCATCAGCTTTAGATCCGATAGCAACTCAGAAAATTGAAGATTTGATCGGTGAGCTTAAGCAATACTATACAATTATAATAGTGACACACAATATGCAGCAGGCGGCAAGAGTATCTGACATGACCGCTTTTTTCTACATGGGGAAGCTTATCGAAATAGGTGAAACTGATACATTGTTTACCCGTCCGGGTTTGAAACAAACAGAAGATTATATAACCGGCCGCTTCGGCTGATCAGAGGTGAGTATGCCAAAACATCTGCAACGGGAACTGGAAAAAATAAAAAAAAGTATTCTTACTCTTGGTGCTATGGTTGAAGACCGGGTCCGCCTTGCCATCAAAAGTATTGACGGCAGGGACGCTGATATTGCCGAGCATATCGTAAAAATGGACTATGAAATAGATGAGATGGAAGTGGATATCGAAGAAGAATGCCTCAAAGTATTGGCTCTGTATCAGCCTGTGGCCGTGGATCTTCGCTTTCTTGCCTGTGTAATAAAGATCAACAATGATTTGGAAAGAATTGCAGATGAAGCGGTAAATATAGCTTACAGGGTAAAAACAATTTCTAAAGATAAATTTTCCGAGTTTATTTTCGATTATGCCAATATGGCCGAAAAAGCTGAAACCATGTTAAGATTAAGTCTGGACGCTCTGATTCAAATGGATACGGATCTGGCGTTTAAAGTTTGCCTTGGAGATGATGAAGTTGATGAATTTGTAAAGCAGGCATATGAACAGCTTAAAATATCGATCAGTAAAATGCCTGATAAAACCGGGGCTTTTATTAATATGTTTCTTATCTCACGTCACATTGAGCGTATCGCCGATCATGCTACCAATATTGCCGAAGAAGTTATATATCTTACTGAAGGCGAGATTGTCCGGCATGGAAAAGGCCTGCTTGAGCCGACGTAAAGCTATGAACAGGCTCTTTCCCCAGGATTGGTCTCCGTGCTCATCGTAGTTTTTTTATGGTATAATTTATTATTCCAGGTTTATTGCAATGTACACGGTATAAATCTGTTTTTCAAAGCGGCATTATTTTGTGAAAAGACTACTTACTTCAGAACCCGGCAAAACAATTTTTGAAGCTTCCTGACGCCGCATTTCATTTGATCTTTCTATTAGCTTTTCAACTGCTTCATTCACAGCAGCAGGAAATTTTTCCAAAGCCTGTTTAAAATTATCCGCTTCTATAGGACCCTGAATCGGCAAAGGCCCTCCCTGAGTCATAACCTGAGTTTGTGCGATAAAAATTGCTTTTCTAGAATTATCCGGCAAACCATCAGGCGTTACCGGCGTAAGTTTTCTGATATAACCGGCTGTTAAATCAGTAAAAGATTCTTCTATATAAAGATTATCCCGATCTATTTTTATATCAATATTAACACCCTGCTCATTTGTAATCATTATTGATCCCCTTTATTTTTAAATTATCGGACTTTCATATCCGCATTAGAAAATTATTACAAACCGTTTTTTTAAATTGGATAAAAAATTGTTACCTGCAACGGTCCAATTCAATATCATGTCCTGAAACCGGATCTTCCAATGGTTCAAGGTGTGTAAACACAGTAACATACATAACCTCACTACGGATGTCCGCTTCCAGTTCTTCAAGCAGTTCATGGCCATGCTGAACCGTCCATGTTCCCGGAACAAGAATATGCACCGAGACAAAGCAGCGTGATCCGGCCTGTCTTGTGCGAAGGGCATGATAATCTATTCCCCGGCTCTTATATTTTTCCAGAACCGTTATTACGCCATTGCACTTATCATGCGGCAACGCCGAATCCATAAGGCCTAATACCGAACGCATGATAAGCTTGGAACCTATCCAGGCAATATAGCAGGCTATGCAAAAAGCTACTATCTGGTCCAGAGGCTGCCAACCTGTCAAAGCCACTGCACTTATACCGCAAAATACGCCTATGGAAGTCCAGACATCGGTCATAAGATGATGTGCATCAGCTTCTAAGGTAACGGAATAGTTTTTCTTTCCTGCGCGAAGAAGAATGCGTGAAGCAACAAAATTTATCAGTGAAGCGGCAGCAGATATAATCAACCCGATTCCTAATTCCTGAATAGGAACAGGATTGAAAAAGCGTTTAATCGCCATTATTACTATGCTGACTGATGCAAGCACAATTAATGCGCCTTCTGCACCGCAGGCAAAATATTCAGCCTTGTCATGACCGAAAAGATGCTCCTCATCAGGCGGGCGTGCTGTAATAGTGAGCATGGCAAGCGCTATGCCAGCGCCAAGCAGGTTAACCAGTGATTCTGCCGCATCAGAAAGCAAACCTACCGATCCGGTAATAAAGTATGCACTGCTTTTTAATGCGATAGTGGAAATTGCTGCTAAAATTGACAGCCAGGCATATTTGGTGATTGATGAGCGGGCCATAGATTAATTGACCTTATTGGGGTTCTATTTTTTATTTTTAAGTAGCGCCCCAAGGCTGGCAAAAGGATTGTGAGTTAAAGACGGGCCCTGGTCTGCGCCGGGTCCTTCCGGGCCATACCATTGCGCATCCAGATTTCGCGAATGTTCATTGTCATGGCAGTAGATACATAGAAGTTCCCAGTTGCTCCCGTCGGGCGGATTATTGTCGTGGTCATGATCCCTGTGATGCACGGTGAGTTCGCGAAGTTTTTTGCCCGTAAATTCCCGGCTGCACTTGGCACAAACATGCGGAAACAGTTTCAGCGCACGTTCTCTGTAGGTCTTTTCACGAAGTTCCCTTTGGCGTTTTACTTCGGAAAGTATCTTTTCGGTACCGTCGGTTTTTGTTTGGTTGTTATCTGTTGTCATATGAAATATTCAGTTTTTGCAGTTACAGTAGTCTTTATTTCATTAAGTGTATCCTGAAGCGTCGTAATAACATTTTCACGTATATCTCCGGCAACAGCAAGATACATCACATCATCCCCGATTCCAAGATCTTTATCTTCAAATATTTTTACAAGAACCTCCACAATTCCGGGTTTATTTTTGCTTTCATCTATTATTTTTTTTAATTTTGCATGATCTACCGCAACTCTGATTCCGGATACCTTGCGGCCATCCCGGGAAGTTCCTCTTACCACGCCATTATGGCATAGTATCATGCCAACTTTATCATAATCGGGATGTTTTTTTATTGTATCAACAAGAGAATCCAGGCTCATTCACTTCCTCCAATTCTTTTTACTATTTTTTAAATAGATCCATGGTATATATTTAAAAAAGATACCGACTCCGGATTGATTGCACTTATATCCTTTTCGGGAATCTTTTTTGCAAAGGCAGTATATAAAATCTCTCAAATATTGTATTCATGAAAAAATATTTTGCTATGAATAACAATATTACATTCTTATTTTCATTGCAAAAAGAAATTAATGTATATGAAGACTATATTGAGGAAGAATTGAGATTGAATTTTGAAATATGATTTACTATAGATTGATGAGCGTCCCCGATGCTATAAAACAAGACTTTTAAGAATATAAAATAAGATACGATAATGGATATATATGCAATAATTCTTCTAAAGAAAATCAGGACAACGGTATTAATATTTTTTCTTTCAGTAAGCTTATCTTATGCAACAGACTTTTTCCATAAGAGTCTTGATGAGCAAGTCACAGAGGCTTTGCGTGAAAGACTTGCATTTTCAAAAGAGCAGCGCCCGGTAGTTTGCATGGGTGATCAGCTCTGCGGATCTATGGTTTTACCCCGTTTTTATGGGCTCAGAGACTTTACGCCTGCCTGGATAAACGACAAAGGCGTAAGCTCGCAAGCCTATGAACTTGTCAGAGCCATTCGGGAAGCAGCAGATGAAGGTATTAATCCCCAAGACTATCACATTGGCGGGATTGAAATGCTTCTCAAGGATATTAATGCCCCCTATCTCAGAAAAGATAATGCCCCAATCGAAAAGATGGTGGAACTTGAATTGCTTCTCTCAGACGCCTTTTTCCTTTACGCTTCCCATTTAACGGCCGGTCGGGTGAATCCTGAAAATATCCGGACAGACTGGACAATTAAAACAAAACATCTGGATTTGGTTCCTATTCTTCTGGATGCTCTCGCTAAAGGAAATATTTCCTATGCTTTAGAGAAGGTGAATCAGCAGAGTCCTGATTATCAGCGCCTTAAAATCGCTTCGCAAAGTTACAAAAAATTTTCAGAAAATGGCGGATGGCCCCAAATACCTGCGGGGCCAAAAATGAAAAAGGGAGACAGGGGCGCCCGTATCGCCATTTTACATTCACGTCTTCAGATCTCAGGAGACCTGAGTAAAACCGATAAGAAAGATCCAGGAGTTTTTGGGGATATTTTGGAAAAAGCGGTTTTAAGATTTCAAAGCAGGCACGGTTTGACCGAGGATGGAATTGTTGGACACGCAACTCTATATGAATTGAATGTTTCAGCTTTAGCCCGTTTTAAACAGATTATGGTAAATATGGAACGCCTGCGATGGCTTCAAAGAGATTTTGGGCCTCGTTATCTTTTTGTAAATATAGCCGATTTTAAGCTAAGTGTAGTCGATGAAAATGCAAGCATCCTTAAAATGCGGGTTGTTGTAGGAAAAGATTATCGTCAGACACCCGTATTTGAAGGTAAAATGACATACCTTGTGATAAATCCTTTCTGGACTATTCCCCCTAAACTTGCAGAAGAGGATTTGTTGCCTCTTATCAAGGAAGACATAGAGGTTATAAAGAGAAAAAAAATCAGGATTTATGAAAGCTGGAAGGAAAATGCACGGGAAATTGATCCTGGATCAGTAAACTGGAAGATGGTGAATGCAGATAACTTTTCCTATAAACTTGTTCAGGAGCCTGGGCCTTTAAATGCACTTGGTCGTATCAAATTTATATTTCCTAACAAATTCGATATATATCTTCATGATACGCCAGCCAGGAATTTATTCAGCAGAGAAAAACGAAATTTTAGTTCAGGGTGCATTCGAATCGAAAAACCTCTTGAATTGGCAACCTATCTCCTGCATGGTAACCCCAACTGGACAAAGCAAAAGCTTCTGGATGTCATAGATAGCCACGAAACACAAATAGTTGGGATTTCCAATCCAATCGCGGTCAAAATACTTTATTTCACAGCCTGGGTTGATGAGCAAGGCATCGTACAGTTTCGTAATGATATCTATCAGCGGGATAAGAAGCTGGCAAAAGCACTGGAAGAAAAGCCTCCTCAGGATATTTATAAGCGATAAAGGAAGGGCTGACCTGGAACACTTCGTTAATATGGTTTACCAGTGACGGACCGGACCTGTATCAACGTGAATGAATTCACTGCGTGGATAATATCCCACCCCGCCCATTTCAAGCTTTCTGGCCGCATCACGCAGTTCGGGGAGGCAACAGCCAGGAAGACGGATGTCAATTGCTTTACCCAAAATATGGTAGCTGTGTCTGGCAACTCCCCGGCCTTGTTTGCGAAGCAGGGCATTTGTTTCCTGGGAGCGATAGCCGGATATAATATGGAAAGGCTGGTTTTCCGTTATTTGTGTGCGAAGCACATGCAATATGTCCAATAACTGGGGGTCTATCGGCTGTATCTTATCTGTGCGGTGGTCTCTTAAGATATAATTGATCCTGGACAACGCATCAGGCATATATTCCCCATTAACCCAATAGTCTGCGGAAAGGGTCTCCTGAGTATGGATATTGTAGAATGAAAGGGTCTTTTTTTCAGATACTTCGTCAGGAATATTACCAAAAGCCATGTGTGGGAAAAAACATGAAAATGCCGCAATGGGTATAAGCTTCAACAATCCACGGCGGGTAAGCTTTATGCCGTTATATTGTTTATTTTTGTTTGACGGCGGTTGCGGGGTGCATTTTTTCTCATGGATCTGAGATTCCACCGCAAGTGTTTTTTTAATGTATTTCATATCCACCAGTTGATGATCGAGCTTAAAATTACAGGTTTTTCCCGGCATACTTTTTAAAGCAAATTATGTGCCGAAAGTTGTCATCCGATATAAGCCTATACTGTATTGTCTCAGATATCGGGAGTTGTATGCCCTTGCGAAAACCCTGGAAATGGTCGATATAATTAGTAAGAAATTTATTATTGATTAGGCAGCATAAACAAACAGGGGCAGTTTGTCAATTTAAATCATTATACAGCTGGCTGTCACAGACAAGGGGTACGTCATATTCTTGTGCATAAACGTCATTTATATGACACAATGATCTGGCAATATTTTGGCCGGAGTTTATAACAGGATATAAACAAGTATTTCAGATATCTCATTTCCGGAATATTTTTGCTTTAATAATGTTTTATTGCTATATCACAATATATAATCCTTATTAATAGAGCCAGTTTCAAAACGTCCCATTTAGGCCGATCTCTGCGTTGGACTCAAATTTTAATCCTCGAAATACTAAATGTATTCCTGTGGTTAAAATTTTCGCCCGCCTTGACCTTGACCAAACTGAAACGTTTTGAAAGTGGCTCAATAGTTATCATAATTCCATTTAATATCTAAATTAATAACATTCAGGCTAAAAAACATGACCAAATTAAATCTAAAAACATCCGGAATATCCAAACTGCTCCCAAAAACAAGCAAACCGGCTTCAGCTCCGGGAACTGTAACATATATCGGGAAAAAGCAGGAACAGCCGGTTAAACTGCATATGATTGATTATAACGAAACCGATTTTACGGAAAAAGATCTGGTGAGCCTTACCGAATGTTTGCCGTTTAAAGAAAGTCCTACCGTAACATGGTTAAATTATACCGGAGTCCATGATATCCAAAACATAAATGAGGTCGGAGAAATATTTCAGATACATCCCCTTGTTCTTTCGGATATAGCAAACACTACTCAACGCCCCAAGGTGGAAGAATATGATAACCACATCTTTATTGTTATAAAAATGAGTTATTTTAAAGAAAATACCGGAGAAGTGTTTTTGGAACAGGTAAGCTTGTTGCTTGGAAAAGATTATGTGATTTCATTTCAGGAAAATGATACTGATGTTCTGGACGGATTGCGTGAAAGAATTCGAAACGGCAAAGGCAAGGTGCGCAGACTTGGAAGCGATTATCTCCTGTATTGTATTATTGATTCCGTTGTTGATCATTATTTCTCAGTTCTTGAAAATATAGGCGGACAAATTGAGCTTCTGGAAGAAGAACTCATGCTGAATGCAAGCCAGGAACTTTTATCAAAGATATACCGCTTGAAACAGGAACTCATTTATTTAAGAAAATCTATCTGGCCTATGAGAGAGGTTGTTAATACGATTCAACGTTGCGAACATGATCTGATTAATGAAGGAATATATGTTTATATGCGTGATGTCTATGATCATACGATTCAGGTAGTAGAAACAGTAGAAACATTTCGGGATATGACATCGGGTATGCTCGATCTGTATCTTTCAACTATGAGCAATAAAATGAACGAAATAATGAAGGTTCTGACTATATTTGCTGCCATATTTATTCCTCTTACTTTCATTGCAGGTATTTACGGGATGAATTTTGAATTTATGCCTGAATTAAAATGGCGATTTTCTTATCCGGCTTGGTGGGTATTTACTATAGCGTTGGCACTTATTATGCTGGTTTATTTTAAAAAGAAAAAATGGATTTGAAAGTGGTATACTCCCTGGTTTATCAAACCCGTCATGACGATTCGAGTACTTATATATTCATCAATTATATTCATCAATACTTGAGGTAAATTAAAATATGACTACTGATAAATCACATTATTATGATGGAAAGATATATGAAATAATCTTTGACCGGGCGCTTAAAGAAATACGCAATACTATTGTCAGCCAGATAGATGCCGGCAGTAACGTAATGGATATAGGTTGCGGAACAGGATCTTTGGTATTTGATCTTGCTAAAAAATGCAGCTTAGTTACCGGGGTTGAGCTTTCTTCTAAAATGTTCGGACATGCCAAACGGCGGCAGCTGGCAAACAAAATACAAAATGTCCGGTTTGTGCATGGTGATGCGTCAAATTTATCCGATTTTAAGGACAAGCAGTTTGACTATGCAACATTTTCAATGGCTATTCATGAAATGCCGCCTGATTTACGCGTAAAAGTTCTGCTGGAAGCAAAGCGTATAGCTGGAAAAATTATTATCGCAGATTTTGCAGCGCCACTACCTGTCAATTTAATGGGCTTTATGACTCGTATAATAGAGTTTTCTGCAGGTATTGACCATTTCAGATGCTTTTTGGATTATCAGAAAAATAATGGCGCAGATCAATTACTTTCAATCTGCCGGCTATCAGTTTATAAAGAAATTACTATAAAATTCGATGCAATGAAAATTATTGCAGCTCGTTCAGTCGAAATATCTCAATAGAGTTCCTTAAAATATATTACTTTTAAAATCAGCTCATTAAATTGGTATTTTAATTTTACCGTAATTTTTTATCTGAAATTGTATCTCCGCTGACAATTTTTGTTTTACTTTTGACAAAAATTGTCAGGAATTCTAATCATTCAATAGTAAATATATCCCATCTTCTTACGTTATAATATTTGCTTAATAAATTTAATATATTATAATTTAATTATCAAATATCTATTATGGCATATCCCTTGCTTTAAGTATTTCCAAAACATATTTCTTAAGAAAAACTTATCCTGGTCGATAATTTAATAGACATAATTAAAGGAGGTATGCATATTAAACAATTTTTAGAGGATTATACGCTTTGAAATTTTAACGTCGGCAGTTTGATTAAAAAAAAATAATAACAAGGAGGAAACAAAATGATTCAAAAATTAAGAGGGGAAAAAGGTTTTACACTTATTGAACTTATGATTGTTATCGCAATTATCGGTATTCTGGCAGCAATTGCCATACCGAACTTTATTTCATACAGGGATAAAGCTTACTGCAGTTACGCCGAAGGCGACGCCCAGAACATTCTGGCGGCAATTTCATGTTATTTTGCGGAACCCAACAACACTACCCTTACAGATATTGGCAGTCTGCAAAATGATGCTACATGCAAGGTAACATTAAATGGAGCTGGGGCTGCTGTAAATGTAGGTACTGTTACTCCTAACGATGATAATGCTGATGGTATTACTGGTGATTCTTATACTGTAACCGTCACCGATGGAAGTGGAAGGTGCCCGCGTGCCGTAAATCCAGCTGGCGGCACATTTGTTTATACAACTTTCATGGGTACAACCACCGCTCCGGGCTGGCTATAATGCAATTATAGACTAAAAAACAAAAAAAAAGGGGGATTATTCCCCCTTTTTTTTGTTTTATCAATATATTAAGTGGTGAGAACAAAATGCCAAAGGCACATAGGCATAAAATAAAATATTTTCAATTTATGTCGCAAATAAAAATAACATTAAATAATTCAAAATACTATATTACGTTTCTATTTCTTTTCCTGCTCATTATCCTTTCATACAGCAATGCCTTTGATTCTTCCTGGCATCTTGATGACTATAATAATATCGTTAAAAACCGTTTAATCAGAATAAATAACTTAAGCATGGATTCTGTTGCCGGTGTTTTAACCGCCAAAGCAGATGGGTTAAGATTCCGGCCCATTTCCATGCTAAGTTTCGCAATAAACTGGTATTTTGGGAAAGATAATGTTTTTGGATATCATGTTGTAAATATAGGCATCCATATTCTTACAGCCTTTTTCCTGTTTCTTACGATATTTTTCCTTTTTAAAACTCCAAACCTTAAAAATAAATTCACTGAAGAAAATAAATATATTATTTCATTGCTTTCCACTTCCCTCTGGGCAATAAATCCAATCCAGATTCAGGCTGTTACTTATATAGTACAACGAATGGCTTCAATGGCGGCATTATTTTATATAATCGGACTTTTCCTTTATATAAAAGCAAGGTTGTCCGACTCGTTATTGAAAAAGGTTATTCCCTGTTTTTGTATTTTACCTGTCTTTATTTTTGCAATTTATACCAAGGAAAATACTATAACCTTACCGCTTGCTCTTATCATTATTGAAATACTTTTTTTCAGAGACTTCACTAAGCCTGAGATAAGAAAAAAACTATTTGCTGCTGCGGGAATTGTAACAATTATAATCTTTCTTCTCGGAGTTTTTCTTTTTCTTGGAAAAGATCCTTTAAGCATTATTCGCAGTTGTGAAAACCGTTATTTTACACCGTATGAACGTCTGCTCACAGAAGCAAGGATTCTTGTTTATTATATTTCCCTGATATTTTACCCGGCTACTACCCGGCTTTCAATTGAGCATGATATAGATATTTCCGTTTCTTTATTTCACCCGTGGACAACCATGCCGTCTGTCATAATTATTTTTTTTCTGATCGGCATCGGGATATGGCAGTCAAGAAAAAGGCCCTTTTTAAGCTTTGCAATACTCTTTTTTTTTCTGAATCATATAATCGAGTCAACAATATTAGGTCTTGAACTTATATTTGAACACAGAAATTATCTTCCTTCATTTTTTATCTTCGTTCCTGTCTCTTTGGGTCTGAAAAGCCTAATAGACCATTATCAAGCAAAAAGTTTCATGCGTATTACTATATCTGCGTTTGTTGCCTGTCTGATTGCAGGATATGCAATCAGTACTTATGTCGGCAATATCAAATGGTCTTCGGAAGTTGCGCTATTATCGGATGCTATAAAGAAAGCCCCTCAATCTGCTCGTGCTGCAACAAATTTTGCCAGGGCATATTATGAAAATACAGGCCAATATGCCGAAGCAATTGAACTTTATCGTAAAGCTCTTTACTTAAAGGCACATAGCCGATATTATAAGGGCTTAATATTAAATAATATCGCAGGCATTTATTATTATCTTGGTGATTTTAAAAGGGCGGAAAAATTCTGGGAGAAAGCTTATGAAGTTAACCCTGTATATAAATTCCCTTTATACGGACTTGCGCTGATATCAGTTAAAAAAAATGACTGGAACAAAGGATTTTACTATCTTGATAAAACAGGACCTGAGAATAAGAACAATAAAGATGTTCTTAATCTTAAAGGTATTATTTTATTTAACCGGAAAAACAATGCCGAAGCTTTAAAATATTTCAGAAAATCACTTATCTTTAATAAAAATGACAATAATGCGCTTATAAATATCGGTGCGGTTTATTGCATGATGGGAAAATACAGAAAAGCGGGATTGTTTTTAAAAGAAGCTTTAAAACGCAACCCTTCGGATGAGCTTTCTCATACATGGCTGATTGAAACCGCTTTAAGAGACAGAAATTATGCAGAGGCAAACCGGTATATCGACAGATTGCTTTTTTCAGTCAAGACTGATGAATTAGCGTTTCTTATAAACAAGCTTACTAAAAAATCTTTAACTGAAGATGCTGTAATGATACCATATTATCAGGAAGTTATTGCAAAGAAAATCTATGAAAGAATAAAAATTAAAAACAGGTAATTATTAAAAAAAGTGTTAAAACAATGAATACAAACAATAATCATATAAAACATCTTTCCTTTCCTGTTTATTTCTGGTCTTTTGTTGTTTTACTTCTTGCCGGTATTTCCGATTCCGCTTATCTGTCTGTTCACCATTATCTTATATATTCAGGTAATAACAGAGGGGTTAAGCCTGAACATGCAAGCAGACTTGTTTTTTTATTTTGTAATTATGCTGTCAGTGTGGTATCTGTATTTCACTTATGGGCCGTTACGAAAGAACCTGTACTTTTTTTGATCCTTTCGTTACGGCTCCTTATGCCGGTTACGGCATCCGAATGTTCCAGTTATTTTTGAACGACGGTTTACGGCCCCTTATGCCGGTCACGGCATTTCAATGTTACGGTTATTGTCGAATGACGGCTTAGACATAAGCAATGAAGAATATCGAATGGAGAAATCTATGAAAATAAAAATTGTCTATAAAGAGGAAAAAGGATGGTTTGTTGGGCATATACAAGAATACCCCGATTATGAAAGCCAAGGAAAGACTTTGGAGGAATTGAGAGAGAACTTAATAGAAATCTATGATGATATCAGCAAAGGTTTGGCGACCGATGCAGAACCTTTCCAGGTATTGGAAGTAGCGATTTGAAAAGAAAAGAACTACTTAAAATCATTGTATCAACTGGTTGTGTTTTTATGCGTCATGGCGCCAATCATGATTGGTATAAAAATCCTCAAACGGGTACGAGTCAGCCTATTCCAAGGCACACAGAAATTGAAGAAGGCCTCGCTAAGAGAATCATTAAAAGATTATCGTAGAGATGCGTCTAACATCAAACGGGTCAACCAGACGCCCAACATCAAATCTCTTGAGTGGACAGCAAGGGATGTGCGACCGCGAAATTGATAAACTCAATAATTTCAAAAAGATGTGATATAAAACCTTTTCCGTTTCCCATTTACTTTGGGACTATAGCTTTTTTATTGTTTGCCGGTCTTGCCGATTCCATTTATCTTTCGGTGCATCATTACCTTGTTTACACTGATATAGGGTATGAAAGCTTCTGTGCAATATCAAAGGCAATTAACTGCGATACGGTTTCTCAGAGTCCATATTCCATTTTCCTCGGTGTTCCGGTGGCGATTTGGGGTGTGGCAGGCTATTTTTTTGCCTGTTGCTTTTGCCCTTTGCATTGAACGCTGATGCCGGTAAAAAGCGGACAATTTATTTGCTACAAAACAGGACAAATCTATTTGTTGACAACATTTTCCTCTTTTTTATTTTGTGATCATGCTGTTAGTGTGGTATCTATATTCCAGTTGGGCGGTTGTACGCTTGACCGTCCCTCGTTTCTATGGGCAAAACAAGATAATAAGGAGATGATATGATTGCACATGAAACAATAGGACAACTTCAAAGTATCTCTGTTGGAGAGCGTCTTCATCTTATGGAAATTTTACTGAACTCACTCAAACAAGATATGAAAAACATGGAAAGAAAAGCACAACCTAAATTGAAACGATTTAAAGTACGAACCTTCAATTTAGGACAGGAGATTCATGCGGACAGAGATATTATTTATGCTGAACGGGGATTCTGATCATGTTCGCAATTGATACAAATCTTATTGTATATGCACACAATATCGCCTCTCCGTTTCATAAAAGAGCGAAACAATTTGTAGAACGGGTAATGAATGAACGAAATGCCGAAGGACAACTCGCTGTTTGTTTACCGGCTCAGGTATTAATGGAGTTTGTTCATGTTATCACATGGCAACATTTAGAAGCCCCTCTTTCCCTTCAGGAAGCTATTCAGATTGTTCAGGATTATCTTGATTCAGGCGTAAAGATTATTTTCCAGCAGGATAGCCGGATTCAGACGTTTATCAGTTTGTCAGGCAGTGTTACAACACGGAAAAAAGTCTTTGACTTAGCGCTTGCATCAACTTTAAAAGATAATCATACAATTGGGTTATATACAAACAATGTTGACGATTTTAAAGGTTTTGATTTTTTGAAGGTGATAAATCCGTTGTCAGATGAGGAAAAATAAAAAGCCTGACCCCTAACTGCTAAATTGATAAACAAAATAATTTCAAAAAGATATGATATAAAGTCTTTTCCCTTTCCTGTTTATTCAGGGACTATAGCTTTTTTATTGCTTGCCGGCCTTGCAGATTCCATTTATCTTTCGCTGCACCATTATCTTATATATACGGATATCGGATATGAAAGCTTCTGTGCAATATCTAAAGCAATTAATTGCGATACGGTTTCCCAAAGCCCTTATTCCGTATTGCTCGGCATGCCAGTTGCCTTATGGGGACTTTTTGCATATTGCTTTTGCATATTTCTTTTGCCTTTTGCATATCATTCCGATGCAGGGCGAAAGCGTATCTGGCGGTTATTTTTTGCGGTATCATTGATATTCAGTTTTGTAAGTATAATATTTGCCATAATTTCAACAATATATATCCACAGTTACTGCATAATGTGTATAGCAAGCTATGGAATAAATTTTTTACTTGTTTTCTATTCCTGGCTGATAATCAGAAGATTCGGAGAAAAAGAAGGAATTATTACCGGGCTTAAGCGGGATGCTAAGTTTATAGTAAGTAAAAAAAGGCTGTTTTTATCCTTAGCAACTAGTTATATAATCCTTTTTGTTTCGGTTTATACTTTTTACCCGGTTTACTGGAATCTTACACCTCCTCCTCTTTCTGCTAATGTTCCAAACGGAATAACTGAAGATGGCCACCCATGGATCGGAGGATCACAAAATCCTGAGCTTGTCATAACGGAATATACCGACTATCTGTGTTTCCAGTGTAAAAAAATGCATTTTTTCCTGCGTCAAATTGTAGAAAAAAACCCGGAGAAAATAAGACTCATTCATAGGCATTATCCGATGGATAACAAATACAACCCATTGGTAAAAGAGCCCTTTCATATAGGATCAGGCAACATGGCTATTCTTTCAATCTATGCAGAATCAAAAGGAAAATTCTGGGAAATGAATGATGCTTTGTTTGATATCGATAAAAAAGATAAGAGTATCAATATTAAAAAACTTGCCGAAAAGACTGGCCTGGATTCAAAAGAGCTTGCCACAGCAAGATATGACAACAAAATAAGGCACGCACTCTGGCTTGATATTAAAGACGGTTTGAAACTTGGGATTACAGGAACTCCGGCATATGTAATAAATGGCAAATTATATCTTGGTGAGATTCCGGCGGATATTTTAAAGAAAATCATTGAATAAATATCACATAAAGGCACAAAGCGGCAAAGATACAAACAGGAAAAGCATGGAGGATATCATAAAATTACCAAAAACAACAGGCGACTCTTCTTATTCTTCACCTGTTAATATCATATTATTAGCAACAACTGCTATTCTTATTATTGCTGTAATAATACTGTCTTCAGTTCCGCCTGTAAGCAGAGATGCTCTTACACATCATCTTGCAGTTCCAAAGCTTTATTTAACTCATGGCGGTATATATGAAATCCCATCATTGATATTTTCATATTACCCAATGAATCTTGAGCTGTTGTATCTTATCCCTCTTTATTTAGGAAATGATATCGTTCCAAAATATATACATTTTTTTTTCGGACTGCTTACTGCGCTTCTTATTTTTAAATATTTAAAAAACCGTATTAATAAAGTTTATGCTGTTTTTGGGGCTCTTTTTTTCTTATCTATCCCCGTGATTATAAAGCTTTCTACAACTGTCTATGTTGATTTAGGGCTGATTTTTTTTTCAACAGCATCTATAATATTCCTGTTTAAGTGGATTGAATCTGACTACAGCCTTAAGCATCTTGCCACTTCCGGTGTTTTTTGCGGCCTTTGTCTCGGCACAAAATATAATGCCATAGTTGTTTTTTTCCTCTTAACCATGATCGTGATTTTTGCATATATAAGAACTCCCCGCAAAATTGAAACCAGGAATGAATCGGCTAAGTCTGCTAAAGCGCTTTCTTCAGGTCTTGTGTTTATTATTATTTCTCTTCTGCTCTTTTCTCCATGGATGATAAGAAATTATATCTGGACAAAAAATCCGGTGTATCCGCTTTATCAAAATTTTTTTAACAATATAAATACTAAACCTGAACCAATTTCATTCGGAGCAGATAATAATAACAATTTACTTGGCAAAGAGAAAAACAATAACGGAAATAAGGAATGGGGGCATTTTGCAATAAGGAGAATAATATATCATGAGTCATTGCTTAAAATCATTCTTATTCCCGTGAGAATATTTTTTGAAGGAGAAGACGGCGATCCGATACATTTCGACGGAAAATTATCACCATTTTTGTTTATACTGCCTTTTTTCGCATTCATCCACTTTAAAAAAGATGACAGATTGTTAAAAACGGAGAAAATAATACTTCTTTGTTTTTCACTTTTGTATATTCTTTTTGCTTTTGTTAAAATTGACATGAGAATACGATATATCGCTCCGGTGATTCCGCCTCTTGTCGTTCTATCAGTAATGGGACTTCATAATATATTTTTATTATTAAACACACGATTTTCTCAGTTTTCAGGAAGAATACACCAGTATTGTCTGCTTGCCTTTTTTGCTGTAGTAATTTCCAATAATTTCATCTATCTTATCAAACAGTTTGATTATGTAAAACCATTTGAGTATTTAAGCGGAAATGTCGGACGTGATGAATATATTGAAAAGTACCGTCCGGAATATGCCGTATTTAAATATGCAAATAAAAATCTTGCGCCCGATGCAAAAATCCTGTGTCTTTTTCTCGGCAATCGCCTCTATTACAGCGACAGGGATGTAATCTTTGGTGAAACAGTTTTTATAAATTCCGTCAAAGGTAAGGATTCTATAATATCTGATTTGAATAATAAGGGAATAACTCACCTTATTATATGGTATAATTATTTTGACAAATGGGCGAACAATAATTTTAATGACAAAGAAGGTGTTTTGCTGAAAATTTTTTTAAGGGAAAACACCACCCTTATTTTTTCCAAGGGTGAATATGGCTTGTTTGAGTTAAAGCCTTGATAGCACAGGTCAATGTTTAACACTGATCAAACCAGGTCGAATATCTGTATGTGCATAAGCAAAGCGCAAAATAAATTGCTCATGCAACTTTGTTGAAAATTTATCAACAAAGTTGCATGCAAATAAACTTTTACATGCTTTCAAGGTCAAAGCCGATAGACAGCCTGATCTGCTGCCACTGTGAGTCCATCAGCAGAAAGTAGCCGAACAGTCCGTAACGGTAGACTTGAGGATCTTTGGCCGGATCGTATGGCTCAATTATGTTTGTGGCATACATCAGACGGCCTAAAAAAAGTCCATCGGCGATCTGCACAAGTTCATCTATGCAGTAACAATCCGGAACTATTGTCTTTAGCTTTGGCCAGCGATAATTTAACTGAAATATTTCTTTTTCTTTGCTTTGAGAATTGATTGAAAGAGTTTTTTTTGCAATGAAAAAGAAATTCTTCACATCATAGCCAAACTCCTGGGCTTCTTGTGTTGTAGCTTTTTCCGTCCATATATCAGACAAGTTCATCATGTTTCCCACAAACCGCTCTTTAAAAGTACGCAGTGCCTGAGTATTGGAACCCCAAAAAGTTTGTACTTTTCCGGTTTCATGCCCATCTGTGAATTCAAGCAGTTTTTCTTTGGAGATGGGGTCGAATCGTTTGCCTGTCCAGGTGGAAAACGGAGCGGCCATGCGTGTGTATAACAGATTTATTGTATTGGTTTTGAAAAGATCGAAAATACCTGCCGAATGCCAGCTAATAAGCGCGCCGTTGTAAAAGCCGTCCATGGTATCAGGGGCAATGCCGCGGTTAAACAGTTCCCCGAGCTGGTCAAAATAAGGCGATTCATTGGAAAGATTATCCGAAAGTGTTTGTGAACATACCTTAAGATAATGAAGTAAAGTAGGATACTGTCCTGCTTGAGTCAGTATATTTTCTTTTATTTTATCATTGCATATGGCAAGAGCCGGTTCCTGAAAAGTAAAAGCAGTAAATTTGTTCTGCTTAAAATTAAGTTCTATTTCAGGTGTTTGCATGCCTGGAGCATTTGGAGGAATTTCCAGGTAAGGAAAAAGACGCCGCGCCTCGGCATGCCAATTGCCATTCAGAAGCAGAAAATAACCGAAATTCTGATAATCGTACTCTGCGGGCGGTCGTTTGGGATCATAATCGCGTATAAGTTTGCGTGTAGCGTAGCAAAGTTGTCCCAGAAAAAGGCCGGGAGAAATCTCGACAAGTTCATCGATAAGCCAGCAGTTAGGAATCGGGTTGTTTAAAGCTTTGTAGCGATAGTTTAGCTGAAATACAGGCCGGGGGGATTTTGAGCTTACGGAATAAGCCGGATTTGGAATCCGTGCCGGAACCTTTGGCTATAGACGCTTTATCCTGTAAAACCATATCGGCTTTTGCCAGAGCTGGACCTGATATCGGCACATCAATTACAATATCTTTTATAACATCATAGATTATGTGGTTGCGGGTGCTTTGCAGAAGTTCGCCTTTGATATTTTTAATTTTCAGGTAGATATCAGGCTTGTCGCCAAGTTCATTTTTGCCCTGATACTTTATCGCAAATGCGCCATGATCATCAGTTTGGGTTGTGCCCAGCAGATCGTCAGCAAACAGATCTGCGTCAAATGCTTCAACCGAAAGACCGGCGATACCTTGTCCGTTATCTTCTCTTTTAATGGTTCCGCTGATTGTAAATCCCATTATCCGCCTCCTTGTTATAGAATATCGAATTACAGACACCGATGTGAATTGTTCGGTATTAGTTTATTTATTATGGGTTGTCATTAAAGTCTTTCTACAATCTCCTGACACCTGACCCCCGATACCTTATTTCTGTTCGTTGTTCGCTGTTTTTTAACTATGTCATCAAACGCTTCTGCGATCTCCCGGTATTTGTCAGCAGCCATGGAATGGCTGATAAGACCGGATGCAATTTTTTTTCCAAGAGCGGATGCTTTTATAATAGCTCCCGGGTGGTAGGCAAGCAGCCGGTAAGACAAATTGTCTTTTGCTCCGATATATTCAGCTATAGATTCAAGATTTTTCCGGTCTGCTGTAAATCCGATTATAACAGGAATCGAACAGACAAGTTTTTTGCGTGCCACATCAACAAGCTTTGAAAAATTATCCAGGATATTTTTGTTGGATTGTCCGGTAAACTTGAAATGCAGATCAGGATCAAGGTGTTTGATATCAAAATAGATCAGATCAATCATATCGAGCAGCCCGGTTTTAAATAAATCCCACTGGAAAAAACCGCAAGTTTGCAGAGCTGTATGAATGCCTCTGTCTTTTAGCTTTCTCAGCACCCGGCCAAGATAAAGGCAATGCTGTGTTGGCTCACCTCCGGAAAAGGTGACCCCGCCCTTTGAGTGATCAAAAAAGCGCACATCCTGTAATAATATTTCCACCAGCTCTTCCGGCTCATAATAACGCCCCTTAATAGTCATGGCTTTTGCCGGACATTGACCGGCGCACAGGCCGCAGCCATCGCAAAGATCACGGTTAATCCTGACACAATCATTTATAGTAATGGCGCCTTGCTGGCATACAGATAAGCAGTCCGCGCATAGGATGCAGTTTTGGGGCTGATGGTAGAGTTCCGGCTCAAAACTGATACCTTCCGGATTGTGGCACCAGATGCAATTTAAGGGGCAGCCTTTGAAAAAGACTGTGGTTCTGATTCCCGGTCCGTCATCCAAAGCATAGCGGTGAATATCGAAAATCAGCGGACGGCGCTTTTCGGGATTCATGGCATTTATAGCTTTCCGGCGTACTTTAGCTGTAAGTGTTTGGACATATATGCGAATTTGTAAATGTAATTTAGATTGCCGTCTATACTGATATCCTGGCTAAGTATTGAACCAAGTATGTCCGGTTTCGGGCTCAGCAGAAAACCCATAAGCGCCTTGCCATCACGAAAGATTACGGTAATATTGGTGTTATCGATCTTTTTTTTGCTGACCTTCATATGGTTATCGTCAAAGATTGCAGCAACAGTTATCTTCTTGTCCTTGCTGCAAAACAGATAACGTGCATTAAAATTTTTGATATTTTTCTTAAAATCCTTATCCAGAAAGAGCGCAAGGCTCATAAGATTCAGCAGCGCTTCTAAAAATCCTTCGGCCGCTTCTGACTTTACGGTCTGGGTAAAGTTTTCAATTGCGATTTTAGCTTGCGGCATCTTAAGAATATTTAATAACTCGTTTGACATGACAGCCTCCTTGCCGTTGTACGGCTATTTTGTTCCCAGCATGTCGCTGTGGGCATCCGGAAAAGGTACTGACTTACCTTTTTTAAGATCATATGCCGTCCGGGTAATTATCTCATCTTTCATGGCATCGTTTAAGTCTTTAAAATAGGCTGAATAGCCCGAAACCCTGACAAGCAGTTCCGGATATTGGTCCGGGTGTTCCTTGGCGTCAAGCAGCATTTCATAGTCCATGATATTGCACTGGATATGCAGCCCCCCGCTTTCAAAATATGTTTCCAAGCCTGCGCCGAATTTTTCAATATCTTCAGCTCCGCATATGGCAGGATATTTCAGGTTGAAAGCTTCACCTCCTGGGATACAAAGTGGGTCCAATCCTCCAACAGATTGCAGGCAGGAAGCCAGATTTGTGGCAGCCTGGGAAACGGGAGTAATCCCGCTTGCAAAAACCTTGTTTGCTTTACGGCCATTCGGCAAAGCCCCGGAAAGCTTGCCCTGGCCTGCATGGTTTGTCATAGTCCAGAAAGCCGGTTTGTAGGTGCCTCCACGATAATTGGTATGGCTTTGGTAAAAATCATATAAAAGTTTTACTACCCGCTGGGCATTTGCCTGAGCCGCAGGTTCCATACTGCCGTATTTGGGCGTATAGTTAACAAGATAGGCATGCAGCTTATCGTAGCCTTTAAAATCAGCCTTCAGGGCGGCCAGAAGCTCTGCAAAAGTGCATTTATGATCTTTAAAAACGGCTTTTTCAATTGCACTGATTGAATCCACAGTATCAGCAAACCCGATATGGGTTGCGCCGGAAGAATTATATATTGCGCCACCGAAAATCAGATCCTGGCCTTTGTCCATTGGGCCTTCGAAAAAAGCCGAAAGCAGAGGCGATGGCAGTATATCCTGATAAACCCGGCCAAACATTTCATTAAGTTCAATAGCCTTTCCGGCAACCCATTTAAACTGAGCAGAAAAAGCATTCCGGAAATCTTCAAACTCAGCAAAAGCCACGGGTTCGCCGGTAGCCGGGCCGATTTGCTCATCGCCGGTAACCGGTCTTTTGCCGTTATAAAGCGCAAGTTCCAAAACGGAAGCAAGGTTTAACATAATTGAACTGGAGGCATCATAGCTGCGGCCTGCGGAAGCCAGTTCCACACAGCCTATTACTGCATAATCTCTTGCATGCTCGGTTGTTACACCCTGATTTTCAAGAGTACGAATATCAACAATGTCATTGTGTATGGCCGGTACTGAGCGTGTACTTGCTATTACCTCGGTCACCCGGTTGCGGTAGTCTTTGCTGTTTTCGCTCTGGTGATATCTGGCATTGAGGCTGGGGTCGCGGGTCTTAAGCAATTCGGTTACCCTCAGCATAATATAAGTCAAATCATTTACCGCATCTTTACCGTCTGTACCCACACCCCCAACAGTTACTGCAGGAACCGTTCCGGCTCCGCCAAACAGCTCCTCGGCAGTTTCAGGCACAAGGTTTGTGTTGTCATTCAGCTTGAGCCACAGACAGCCGGTTAATTCCAGTGCCTCTTTAACGCTTAGTTTGCCCGCCTGCATATCATGCTTAAAATAGGGATAGAGCAATTGATCCAGCCGTCCCGGGCTCATGGCCATGTTTATATTTTCAGCATGGATTGCAATCTGGATTATCCACAGTGAGTTGATTGCTTCACGAAAAGTCCGGGCAGGCTTTGACGGCACCTGAGCGCAGACTTTCGCCATCTGCAAAAAATTCTCTTTTCGTTCAGCATTATTTTCTTTTCGAGCCAGCCTGGCGGCTTCGGAACTTAAGTTTGCTGCATATGCATTAATTCCCTTCAGCGCTATCTGAATTGCCTGGTAAAAAAGTATACTTCGCTTCTGATCTTCATTCAGATTGCCTTTAGACCTGAGATTCTGTTCCTTCTTTGCTGCCTGATCTATAATATAATCCAGGCCATGTTCAAGTGCTGTAGCATAATGGGGCACAGTATGTGATATCGTCCCTGCCTTGCTTGCGATAAAAAATACTATTCGCTCGAAAAGCCGCATACATTCGGGATTATTATGGCGCTTGCGTGTTACTTCAAGAACATTACGATCCATCCAGTAAGGATAGATATCAAAGTTAAGTTCATCAGCTTCGGCACGGGTAAGAGCCAGGGGATTTTTTTCACGCGTGCTGATCACATCAAGTTCAGGCCAGATGGTAAGCCCTGTCCACTCAGGATAAACCGGCGCACCAAAAGGCTTTGTGCAGGTAGTTCCGGCAAGCGGATTGCCATCGAAGAAAAACGGCTGCTTATTATTCAGAAAATGCGCCACAGCTTCGGCATAGCGCGTGATCATAGGATCGCTGTCTGCAGACATTTCCTTTAAAAAACGGGTTACATAACGAGCCCTTTCGATGCATACAGCCGGTTTGGTTTTAAGCAGATTGCTTCGCAAGCTTTTAAGAAGAGGAACATTGTCCAGGGTATATTCTGAAAGCCTGGTGTCTTTTAATGTTATTTCGCTCATGGATGGCCTCCTTTTTTTGCCATATGCCCTGAGTTGAACAGAATACCGGCAGCAGTATAAGTCTGTTTTGGGGAATATATCGATCATGACTTTCAATGAAGCCATGTTTTGGGATCTTTGAATACAGGGCCTGTGATAAGAACTTTATTCACTGTGACAAAGTTTAAGAAAATTGCCCTGTTATGTCAATATAAAAAAATATTTCATAAAATGCCTGTTATTTTCTTACCGGATTGAAAACCGGATTTTATATGTTACCTTTTTGAAGAAAATTGCCGATATATAGCTATTATCAAAGTAAATATATTATTTGTAATTATGTAGTTCAATGTAAAACGGTAAAAACTTGCGGATAACTATTGATGCAGATTATTACAACACATAAAAACACGGATTTTGATGCGCTTGCTTCCATGATTGCTGCAAAGATTTTATATCCGGAAGCTGCCTGTGTACTTCCAAAAACTGTCAATCCCAATGTTAAGGCTTTTCTTTCTATCCATAAAGACATTTTTGATATGTATTCATCTGCTAAAATTGATTTTGATAAGGTCAAAAAACTGATTGTTGTTGATACAAATAATTGGAACCGCCTTGAGCGCATGGATGCACTTTCTGCAAGAAAAGATCTTGAAATTATATTATGGGACCATCATACATGTGACGGCAATATAAATGCTGCTTGGAAATGCCATGAAGAAACCGGATCTAACATAACCCTTATGGTTCGCAGGCTGAAAAAAGAAAAAAAGAAAATATCTCCCATACAGGCAACACTTTTTCTTACAGGACTTTATGAAGATACCGGGCATCTCAGCTTTTCATCTACAACAGCAGAAGATGCTTATGCTGCCGGCTTTCTGCTTGAAAAAAAGGCGGACATAAATATTGTCAGCTCTTTTTTGCGCCAGGCATACGGAGAAAAACAAAAAAACATTTTGTTTGAGATGCTGCAATCTGCAAAAAGATCAAAGATTAACGGGCATACTATCAGTATTAATAAAATCAGAATTGAAGGTCATATCAATAGCCCGGCTCTTGTTATCGGTATGTATAGAGAAATTGTAAATGTTGATGCCGCATTCGGAATATTTACAATCAAAGATAAAGACAAAAGTATGGTTATTGCCCGCAGTAATGATAATGGTTTGAATTTAGGTTTAATTATGCGCAGCATGGGAGGAGGTGGGCATCCCGGCGCTGCTTCCGCAATCTTAAAAGCAGTTAATCCTGATGCGGTTGAAGAATGGATAAGAGAACTTATAGGAGGAAATCAGCAGGCATCAGTGCAGATAAGCGATTTAATGTCTTTTCCGGTTTTTACTGTGGAACCGGACACATCCATGGAAAAGGTTGCTGCGATATTAAAGGGAAAAGGCTGTACGGGGCTTCCCGTTGTTCAGGGAGAACAACTGGTAGGAGTCATTTCACGCAGAGATTTTATTAAAATAAAAAAAGAGTCTCAACTTAAATCTCCTGTAAAGGCATATATGAGCACAGATATTACAACAATCGACCCGGGAAAGAGCCCGGTTCAGGCTGCAAAGCTTATGGCAAAGCATGATATAGGGCGGCTTCCTGTAGTTGAAAACGGGCGTATGATAGGCATTATCACACGTTCAGACACGATGCTCTACTTCTATGATATGTTGCCGGATTAAATTCAAAATAGTATTTATCCTGAAATAGCAGAACAGTGGGAACAAAGCGGCTATTGGAAAAACTCAGACAAAAATTAATTACCGGTAGTATCACTCAACGGATGAAAGATATTAAACACCGATTTTCACAGCTGGTTAAATCAACATAATTTTCCCCCAATTTTTGCATAGTGCAACACATCTCTATCGATTTGCTTTTCTCTCCGCTATTTTTTTACATTCCTGCGCGCTGGATTTTTGGCTCAATATTTTTTTATTAGGGTGCTTTTTTTTATCCCTTATATTTTAGAATCAGGAATTTTGGAGATTTTGAAAGAATGCGAAATGCCTGATT
>NZ_JBAMMY010000128.1:0-1561 GCF_051233685.1 Desulfobacterium sp. N47 | reverse complement strand
ACAAGACCGGCATCAAAGTCTCTGATGAAGAACTCCGAAAGATTGCTATCGAGAGGGATGGTTTCCATGGAGAGTGGAATTATAAAATAAAACCAAGGCCATTATGCTAAATGTTCAGCTTATATTTTCTAAACCACTAAGAAGCACAAGCGGTTTGTTCAAACCATTCGCTTAATTCAGAATACATCAACGGCAGTTTTTCATTTTCTTTTTCGTTATCATCACCTTTTGCACCATACAAAGCAAGTATGCAGGCAGCACCGGTAAAAATTCCACAGGTATTGCCGCTGCCTGCTGCACCCATGCAAAGACCCGACATTGCCCGAACAAGGTCCGGGTTTTTTTTGCCCTGGGCTTCCAGAGAAAGGATAATCAATACCTGGCTGCAACAGTAACCGCGTCCGGCCAGTTGCAGTAATCTGAAGCCAATTTCATCTATCATTATATTTTATCCTCATATACTTACTTCTTTCGTGCAATCATCAGAAAATATCCCGGTCTGGCATCACGCATAGATTGCTTATCCCCCGAAGAACAACCGCCAGGCAGCATTATATCCATAAGCATATCAAGCGAGCCCAACTCCCACACGATTTTTGCGGTAAGTTGCGAAAGAGCATCTGAATGATCCTCCCACAAAAGCACTTCAAAACCAGAGCCTTGCACCATATCTATTACTTCCTCACGTATCATTGCTCCGGATAGACACGAAACCGAATGAAAGGAAATATTGTTTGGCTGCTTTCCCGGATTTCTTAAATAAATGTCTGAAATAACCAAAAACCCTGCCTTTTGCAGCACTCTGCAAAATTCATTCAGGGCTTTGTCGCGGTAAGATAACAAAGAAAGCACGCATTCGCAAAATATGCAGTTAAAACTGCCGGCTGTAAATGGCAGTTCTTCCGCAGTTGACTGCACAAATGAGAACTCACTGGAAAATTTCGGCGCATTAAGATCAATACCGCATACTGCGCAGCCATAATTTTTATGAAGATATTCAAGAGTCGCCCCGAAGCCGCAACCGATATCCATAATTTTATTGCCTGCGGAAAACCCGCAGTAATCCGCCGCTCTTTCGGTAAGGGCCAAACCGCCAGGCCTTAATGTATCGCCGATAATTGAACGCAAATCAGATGGTATGATATAAGAGGTCATCTGTTTTTATTTATCTTCAAGTATCTGTTCTACTTCCGCCATCTTCCCAAGAGCAAGTTCTTCTGAAATAAACACAAAACCGCATTGAGGACATATCGGGAGCTGAGCCTTGATTTTATTACCCATATACATTAAGGTTGCAGGGCCTACAGATAAAAACATATCACAGCTACAGCATTTCCATCTCAAATCTTCAGGATTGGCATAAGTCTCTTTCATTGCTATTCCTTTTTTCTTTCACCCCCACCCTATCCCTCCCCCATCAGCTGACCCTTACCCATAAGTCTGTTTAGCACGATTGGATTGGGCATATGCCATGAGAACTCTCCACATGCCGGCGAGATCGTCCACTCGTTGCAAACCGAGCCAGAGGCTTTTGGTTCCCGGATCGCCGTCACTTTTTCGA
>NZ_JBAMMY010000127.1:0-5644 GCF_051233685.1 Desulfobacterium sp. N47 | reverse complement strand
AAACCGCAGGACAAAACAGGAAAAGGAAAAATCAACGACATAAAATCGCCGAACAAGGCGCTTGAGTTGACGGCGGAAAGCGCGGCGGTGGCGCTACGCGGCGAGGTTCTTGGCCGCCGCAACTCAGCTTGGTCGTTCGGCGGCAAAGATAAATCCATGGCCCGAAAACCAATTTGATGTGATTCTATCGAAGTTCGATAGAGTTGACTCAAGAAAGGGGCGTTGACATACATGGTGGTAATCAAAAATTACCTGTCAGCATATTTGTTAATTTTTGCTAAAGAAGGAGAATTTTATGGATATTTTCTTGCAGCAGTTCCAGGATATTAAATGGGAACAGATCGTATTCACATGCACCCGAATCTTGGTTGTTCTGTTTTTGGCATGGTTGGGTATGGTTATTTTGCGGAAGATATTAAGAAAACTTGAACAACGTCTGCTCACACAAAGTAAAACAGCAGGAGAACCACCTTCGGAGTCCGAAAAGCGGGTGGAAACCTTAATTCGCCTAATAAGACAGGCTGCCCTTATTGTCCTTTGGGTAACCACAATTCTTATTTTACTAAAAGAGATAGGTGTTGATGTCGGGCCGATCCTGGCAAGTGCCGGTATTGTAGGGCTAGCGGTCGGTTTTGGGGCACAAAATTTGGTCCGGGACTTTATTGCAGGGTTTTTCTTTATACTTGAAAATCAAGTTCGTGTTGGTGATGTCGCCATAGTAAATGGCACTGGCGGTCTAGTCGAAAGAGTTAATTTCCGAACCATTGTATTGCGCGATTTGGGTGGAATTGTTCATATTTTCCCAAATGGCACTGTATCGACACTCAGCAATTTGACCAATGATTGGTCTGCTTATGTGTTTGATATCGGGGTTGCATATAAAGAAAATACCGACAAGGTTATTGACGTAATGAGTAGCGTTGGTTCTGAAATGAAACAAGATGAAATCCTTGGACCTTTTATGCTGGAAGAACCAGAAATTTTCGGAGTAGATAAATTTGATAACTCTGCTGTTGTTATTAAAGGCAGGATCAAGACAAAACCCATCCGCCAATGGCAGGTGGGCAGAGAATATTTACGCAGAATCAAGTTGGCTTTTGATAATGCTGGGATCGAGATACCATTTCCACACCAAACCCTCTATTTTGGAGAAGCGAGTAAACCAATTGAAGTAGCTCTTTTAGAAAAGCTGAAAGGAGAAAAAGTAGTCACATAATTTTCAGACCTTCCAAAGGGTTCAGCTGTTCAGAATGTGAAATTTTGAAATACTATAGGGTTCTCTATAACAATAAAGGAGTGCCGAACCAGGCGGTTCACTTGACGCCGAGAACGCCCGCGGCCTGGCGGGCGAGGTTGGGTGGTGGCGCAAGTGACCTTAATCGTTAGCGCAGACAACGAGGCCAGATAATGAAAATGAGAACACCCGAGTTTAAATTGATACCAATAGATGAATTCGATGCCAGAAAGGGATATTCCAGATGGATTAGCCCGGGAGTTGGAACCCACACCACAGAACGAGGATCTCTTGCTCAAGCGGATTTATGGATGGATCAACAAGGGAAATTGGTTACTCGTTTTACGAGTCGTGGCTACTCGCTTCATTTCGAAATTAGGGCGGTTTCATCAGATTTGATTCCCGATATGAAGGAGCACATCGAAGAGTTTTTGCTTGAAATGCTAATGACATGGGTAGCAGACGGTGTTGATGATGACCTGGAATGTGATGCCGTAGAATATGAAAACGAACAGAGGTAACAGTTAAGCATGACAACGGCAATGTGCCCATTTAGGCGCTAACCCGTCAGTCGAGAGGGACTGCGCAAAAGCGCGCAGCCCCTCACTTTTACGTTATACTTGAGAATAAATGATGAAAATTGATGAACTCACAAAAGACTATATTTTGCTTTCCGAGCTGTCGCAAAAAAGCAAATTGTCAGATGAAGAGGTCTTTAAGTGGATTGGAGATCTTGATATTAAATATAAAGACATTGACTCACATTTTATTTCATTTGAAGGCTTAATATCAAATATAGGTTCAGATCAAAAATCAATTCCAATTCTTAATTATGCTTTAAAAAGACTTCAAGACAAAAAAGAATCATTAGATAAAAATAAATTTTATTATGATTTTGGAAACACATTGTTCTCGAAGGCCACTATTGAATTGTCAGCAGTTGACGACTTTGACAATCTGGTTGATTTAAAAACATACCGTGAAGCGCGACAATATTTTCTGAAGGTAAAGAAAGATCAATATGGACATTATGAGCGGGCAAGAACGAACTTAGCCATTATTTATGAACGGTATGGCAGAAATTATGAAGCGATAAATGCATTTGACCAAGTGATAAAGGCAAGTCCAACTTTTGGGATGGCTTATGGGGGAAAAGCTGTTTCTCTTGAGTATTACACGAGGCTTGCCCCGCAGCAATCATTGCATCTTATCAATATTTCGTATAATTTATTACTTAAAGCCTTGTTAGATAATTCTCTGGTAGAGATAGGCAGCCGGTCCTCTTTCGAATATTATGAGTCTAAAAAGAAACAAATTGAGAAGTTTTTTGAAAGTGTTGAGTATTCACCAATTGAAATAAATCCACCCGAAAGCATTTCAAAATACCAAAAGTTCATCCTATCAAATAACCTATTTCTTAATTATGACTTCGGATACTATTATGACAAAGATAGTTTATGCGATAATTTTTTCCCAAATTTAATTGAAAAAATAAATGAAGAGAAATTTGATAAAACCCAAACAATGTCAAAGAAAACATATTTTTGTTTCCAGACATTCAATCAGTTGTTGGAAGATTTCACAACGGCAAGGTATAATTTTTTTCAATCTCTGAATCTCAACCATAAAAGGATAGATAGCCGTGTGAAATATATATACACATTGGACTATACTCAGCACTCTTTAAAATATGGTATACTAAAATCAGTTTTTGCAACGCTTTATAACTGTTTGGACAAGATAGCAAATATTATACAATTTTATTTCTCAGATGAAGAAATAGATATAAATAAAATCGATGTGTATTTTGATTGGTTCACAAAGGATGTTTTCAAAAACCTGGTTAAAGAAAAGAGAGATTTTCAGCTTTTAGCTTTTTATAGTCTCGCCATAGACATGAAAAATGGAGGGTCATATTACCATCTTAACAGAATTAGAAATAGAATAACTCATTCTTTTTTAAACATAAACGTCGATATTGGATTCGATGAAAAATATGCTGATTTTGAAGTTACAGAAGACTACTTAATCTCTGGCATTCATGATTTGTTTGTGATCGTAAAGGCTGCGATTATGTATTTATTGATTGGTATACGTAATACAAATGATCCAGAAAAAACCATGCCTATGTATGCAACTATGGAATACGATATTTACAAATAAAAGTATAACAAAGCTAATTCAGCCGACGCAAAAAGCCGCGCGGTTGATTAGCGGCGTTATCTTTTCTGCGAATACGAAAACTAAATTTTGAGGTTGACAAACGTCAACCATAAGTGTTATCTTATGATAAGAGACAAAGCCTACTACAGTAAGAAGCAAATTCGGAACTTAATATTGACAGGCAACGTTCAGATCACTGAACAAGCTCGCATGTCTGCACAAGATGATTTCGGATGGGACTTCGATGATATTTGCAATGCAATATTGGTCTTGCCTATAAAATCTTGCTATAAGGCTGAAACGAGATTCGGCAATCCTCAAATTTGGGTTGATTACTATAGAGCCTATAACTTAAAAGGTGAAGATGTTTACACACACTTTTATGTTGATAGCGATAATTTGATTATCGACTCTTTCAAGGAGATTTAAAAATGAAATGCTATACATGTGGCGATATATACAATGAGCATGAAGGCACATTAGAATTGCACAATAAAAGTATTGGTAGTTATAATATTTATTTAGCAAATTACTACAAGTGTGCGGGTTGTGGTGCATTATTATTCCCAAAGGAAACAGCAAAAAAAATTGCATCAAAAGAAGAAGAAATACGCAACAATTTAATTCGTCAATTGGCAGTTTGCGAATTTATCGTGGGAACTGAAGCCGCTGCCATATTAGGCATTACAAAACAAGCATTCCACAAACACCGTAGAATAAAAAATGGTTTCATTTACTACGCAATTATAGGGGGTAAGAAACTATACAATAAAAAATCCGTACAGCTTTTTAAAGAAACTAAAGATGGAAGATTTAATCTTTCCAAACAAATAGCTAAAGAAGTTGTCAAATATGTTTTTATACCAGCTTCTATAAGTCCTAATCATATTTCCTATATAAAAAACATAGAAGAGTCCCCGGAATATTCTTGGACTAAAAAAAATATCGCCGTAACTAATCCAAATTACAGTAGGTATATCCAGTAAAGGAGCGAGACAATGGCTAAAAAAGAAGAAAAAGGCAGTCCACCACTGGAATTAAATTTAAATCCTAGTTTGAGAACCAACTGGATTGACACGATCAATATTAGCGTTAGGGAAGACAACCTCGTATTGATCAGATTTTTAACAAATTTACCAGAAGGAATATTTGAGCAATCCAGGATAATGACGGGCAAAGAACCTTTGAGGAAGTTTATAGACCTATTTTGCTCATCATTGGACTATTACCCGTCGAAGAAAAAAAAGATAACAAGCGGGTCAAGCGGATGCTGAACAGCGCACCGCTTACCCTTGTCGTTCGCCTGATTAAAAAGGAAAACTAAAATGCCTGAGATCAGTAGGTTTTATGGTATAATCATTGCTATGTTTTTCGATGATCACAACCCGCCGCATTTTCATGCACGGTATGGCGGGGAGAAATTGGCAATAGAAATAGAGTCACTTCGGATTCTGGAGGGTCATTTTTCGCCCCGTGCGTTGGGTCTTGTAATCGAATGGGCCGTTCAGCACAGGAATGAGCTTTGGCAAAACTGGGAATTAGCGAAAAACAATCAGGCTCCAAAGAAAATTGAACCGTTGAAATAAGGGGGGGTGAGTTATGCTCAGAGATGTAATCTCAGCAAAATATAAGGGCGGATATAAAATTGAAGTAACATTTGAGGATAGTGCCTCTGGAATTGTCGATTTCTCAAAATATTTACTTGAAGGCGGGGTATTTGAAAAATTCAAGGATATGGAATTTTTCAAAAATTTTAAAATTAATGAGGAACTTGGAGTACTGACCTGGGAGGATAAAATCGATATTGCACCGGAAACACTTTATTCCGAGGCAACGAACTCCCCTCTACCTGAATGGATGAATTCGCAGCAAGGTTCGCTGGCGAACATGTCGCTTCAGCCGACCTCGTAAACTCGGCGGCTGAGCTTTTCGTTATCTTGAGCATTAAATTAAAAGATGAGAGATATGCAGCAAAATAAGATGCGCAACAGTCCTATAATATTTATACTTCTTGGGATGCTCCTTGCTGTTTTTATATTTTAGACAGTACTAAAGGCTGGAATCCATATGGTTGGTGGTTCTTAGCTACATTTGCCTCAGCAATAATAGGTGGGATTATCGGTCTTTTTTTATTCAATTACCTGAACAAGGCAAAATAATAAATAAGATTGCATAAAAGATAACAAAGCGTTACACACTCGACCGGGAACCCGCGCCTTTTTTCCAAATAACCTTGGTTGAGTTAAA
>NZ_JBAMMY010000124.1:0-24972 GCF_051233685.1 Desulfobacterium sp. N47 | reverse complement strand
TCATATTATCATCCTTTCTTGAATTGGCGAATTTAAGAAGATAATAGAGCATTCTCTTTATTAAATCAATATGTTATTTGGTATTTCAACTGCTTTTTATAAAAATAATCGGATCAATGCGAGACTTTTGAAATTACCTCTATAGTATTATATTCAGCAGGGCTTATAGTGACTCTTCAGGGAATAAAAACGAATATTGCGCTTTATATTGCGATGCTTTTAATCATTGCAATGTTTCTTATCGATTTCATTATGATTATAACTGCTCAGCAGAGCCTTGTCAGATCAGAAATATCTAAAGCAAATCTCGTCTTTTCCGAGTTGGAAAATTACATTTCAACAACTTATGATCAAAAACATTTGTTTATCGAGCCGGCGTATAGCGGTAGATTGGAAAATATTTTGAAAAAAGCAGGATTTTCCTGTCTTATAGTGCAGGATAAAAATTCAAATATTCTTTATTCCGGCGGCTCAAGTCTGCTTTTCGGTGATATCAGAAATATAACAAAGCAGTCGATTAAGTCTTTGAATAAAACAATAAGGTATTCGGGAACAACCTGGGGCGTCTTGTGGATGCAGAACAGGTATCTTATGATATCAACCCCTCTGTCGCTTAACGGAAAAGTTCAGGCAGGAGCCGGTATTGTCATAAAGCTTGACAATATTTACAGTGCCATAAGAAGTTCTCAGAAAGTATTGATATTGTATTTATTTATTAACGCATTTGCATTGACTTTGATAGGGCTTCATTTTATTTCAAAAATTGCTGTTAAGCCTGTTCGGCAAATGCTGCAAAGAGCTGATGAATTCCGGGAAGAAGATCAGCTCTATTTCTTGCATGACAACAAAGAAAATGAGTTCAATAAATTATCCAAGGCTTTAAACCGCCTTTTGAAAAGGATTTCGGAAGATAAGGAAAAGTTGCAGGCTAATGTACAATCGCTTGAAAAGATGAATGCCGACTTAAAAAAAGCTGAAAAGGATGTTATCAGAGCGGAAAAGCTTGCTTCCGTTGGCAGGTTATCTTCCGGAATAGCCCATGAAATTGGAAATCCAGTCGGAATTGTTTTAGGTTATCTGGATCTGTTGAAACAAAATAATATTTCCGACCATGATAAATATGATTATATAGAAAGAGCCGGGAACGAAATTAACAGAATAAATGTCATAATCCGGCAGCTTCTTGATTTTTCCCGCCCTTCGGAAATAAAACACACAAAAATCGGGGTTCATGAAGTAATACAGGATATTGCTGAAATAGTAAAATATCAGCCTTTTATGTCCGGTATAGAATTAAGCCTTTCTCTTGAAGCAAAAAATGATAATATATTATCTGATCCAAACCAGTTAAGACAGATATTTTTAAATCTTGTTATCAATGCGGCCGATGCGATTTCTTCTTCAAAAGACAAAGTTACAGGTCAGTGCCTTATAAAAACTGAAGTTATTGCCGGTAATGATGCTAAAGCAACTAATAAGATGCCCACATTAAAAATATCTTTTATTGATAATGGCCCCGGGATTCCTGAGGATTCCATAGGCAATATTTTTGACCCGTTCTATACTACAAAAGAGTCAGGCAAAGGCACAGGGCTTGGATTGTTTGTCTGCTTTTCTCTTATTGAAAGCATGGGAGGAAATATTGAGGCCAAATGCGATAAAGAAGAAGGAACTGCAATATCCATATATCTTCCCATTTGTGAAGATAAAACAATATAAAGTATAAATTATGTATATGGAAAATAAAAATACTCAAAAGCGGCTCTTGGTTATTGATGATGAAGAGAACATGCGCCACATGTTAAACGCCATGCTGAAAAAATTCGGTTATATTGTTGATACGGCCGCTGACGGATATGAAGGCCTTATGATGCTTGATAGCACCCAATATGATTTTATTCTTTGTGACATCAAAATGCCCAAAATGAATGGAATTGATTTTCTGAAGAAGGTCAGAAACAAGATAAGCGCCACCATTATAATGATGTCTGCATATGGTACTATGGACACAGCGATTGAAGCAATGAAAGAAGGCGCATATGATTATATTTCAAAACCATTTAAGGCTGATGAAGTTTTCCTTTCTTTAAAAAAAGCTGAAGAACGTGAGAGATTAAAGAGCGAAAACCGTTTTTTACGGCAGGAAATCAATAAAATCGAAGGAAGATATTCTTTCGGTAATATGATAGCAAAAAGCAAGAACATGGAAACGGTCTTTACACTTTCCGCCAAGGCCGCTCAGTATAATACTACGGTATTAATTATAGGTGAAAGCGGAACCGGCAAGGAGCTTATAGCCAGAGGAATTCATTTTGCCGGAAACAGATCTAAAAAACCTCTTGTTCCGGTTAATTGTGGCGGTATTCCTGAAAACCTTCTCGAAAGTGAGCTTTTCGGTTATAAAAAAGGTGCTTTTACAGGAGCAGACAGAGATAAAAAAGGGCTTTTTGAAGAAGCTGACGGCGGAACAATTCTATTAGATGAGATAGGAGAAATGCCTCTTTCCTTACAGGTAAAAATACTCCGGGTTTTGCAGGAAAGTGAAATAAGACCGATAGGCGATTCCAAAACAAAAAAAATTGACGTGCGGGTAATTGCGGCTACTTCAAAAAATCTTGAAGAAGAGATCAAAACATCTGCCTTCAGGCAGGACCTTTACTACAGGCTTAATGTGCTGACTATCAATATTCCGCCACTAAGAGAAAGGATAGAAGATGTCCCTCTTTTATGTGAGCATTTCATTAATACCTTAAACATAAAACTTGGCAAAGATATTAAAAGCATTTCACCTTCTGCAATGTCTTTATTACTTGAGCATGAGTGGCCTGGAAATGTAAGGGAACTTGAAAACGTTATTGAAAGAGCGGTAGTCCTTGCAGAACAGCCTGTTATTATCCCTGAGAACTTACCATCAGAACTGATAATTGGAAAAAAGAATAAAACAGATAATGATATTAGTGGATATTCAATAAAAGCTGCACATTGTGCTATCGAAAAAAAGCTGATCGAGAAAGCTCTTGAAGCAACAAACGGAAACAGAACAAAAGCGTCTCAACTCCTTGAAATAAGCCATCCTTCACTATTAAGCAAAATGAAAACTTATGATATCAAATTGTGACCACATAAGTTTATTACACTATATTTAGAACACCCGGAGGAGTTTTGAGATTATCGCACACCATGACAAAGCAAAATATTTTGCGACCGATAAAATCACAAACGAATAAGTATTTGATAAAATAGGTAAAATTATAAGCCGCTTTATTAATTAACCCACAATTCCAAAATATTGCCCAAAGCAGACTTTTTTATGGCTCATTGGCCCGCCTTGAGCAATATTCTAAATTACGTTGGGTAAACTTTATTGTAGCAGCTTATAAAAAATTTAGGGAAAATTTCTAAGCGTTTTTATTAATTTTATCCCTTAACTTCCCGGAGCATTTAAAGGTAACAACTCTTCTTTGTCTGAGAATCAAATCTGAACCTGTAGCAGGATTTCTGCCTCTTCGCTGGCTCTTTTTCTTAACACAGAACTTGCCGAACCCGGAGATTAATACATCATCACCGTTTTCAAGGTTGTTTTTAATAATCATAAGAAGAGATTCGATGATATCGACCGATTTTTTCTTTGTAAAGCCGAGTTCATGCACTCTCGCAACAATGTCATTTTTAGTTAACGCCATGGCACCTCCTAATAATCTTCTTCGCTTACAGAAAGATGTAAATTTCGTATAAATACCCTGTTATAATGAACGCCCGTAAGGCATTTTGTTTATTAACCCTCTACTCAAAACATTTATTTTATGTTTTCGTCAGACTAAGACTTTCAATTTCCTGTAATGACAGTTTTATAAAAAAAGTCCACCAATAATATCTATTTTTTTAAACGAGTTATCAATTTAATCTTTAAAACATGGATCTCATGCATACTAATTATCCAAAACACATCTTTTTAATCAAAGCGGATATGTTCCATGGTAATATATATAGTCAAAATAATACTCATGATATTCCAGCTTTTCCAATATCTGCCCTTTATCCTCACCATTTAGTTTTGTTTTATTAGCAAGATGTTTTAGCCATAAATCCCTGGCATATCCGTAAAGAACGTCTTTTAAAGTTTGGGGATTGCCGGCAATTTCTTTGTTGTCTTGCAAAAAGCTATCTGTTGAATCCATAATTCTCTTTATATACCCGATGTATTCGGTATCATCAAGACCGGATTCGACATAAAGCTGAAAACAACCGTTAATTATGGACTTTACGGTACCTTCAACGGCATCAATACAGTTCATTTATTTTCCAGATTAGTAAAACATATTATATACACAGCAATTATTTATTACTTCAACATATAAAAAAACAAGCAGACGGCCTCTCGCAAGGTATTCAGTCATATGTTTCCGTTCGCAATTTCAGTAATTATAGATCATAATTCAATGTAAGTGTTTAAAATATACGGATATTGATTATATGTCAAGAGATTAAAAAAAAGAAAAAACAATATCAATAATATAGATATATTCATTAATTAATTATATATAAATGAACAAATATAGCCAGTTATATCGATCTATCCTATTTTGTGTTTCCAGGCTATGTTTTAAGCAAAATATTTTTTATAAAAAAATCACAACAAATTATTGGTTTTTAGAAATATTTATCTTTTTTAAGAAAATTGACGGGTTTATAAAGAATCAATCAACGGACCGAAAGCAGCAAAAGTCTTTTAGACCATGCAAAAAAGTGTCCTTTATGGTTGAGATTTTAAAGATACCAATCCTTAAGTTGCACAATAAGTTAAGTTGAGTTAAAGATTCGACAGATAATAATTTATGCTACAAACTTTCTGTTTACAGATAAGGGCTCCGGCTAATGCCGAAACCCTTTATAAACAAATGGAGCCGACGGGCGAAGTCGAACCCCGCCTGCCTGCTGATTACGAACAGTATTCTTAGCCCTTCGCAATGTTTCATTTTAAAAAACGGGACAAAAGAAATTTTTAAATTTATAAGGAAGTCATTCCCTGCGCATAACAAACCCCCGGAAGTGTGCCTTGAATAACGACACGGTCATAGCAAGAGAGAACTCCTCTGATTTTGTCAGAATAGCGGTCGGTCAGTAAATCCATATAAAATAAGGCATTGCCCGTCAAGAAATTATAGAGGCATTGGGCTTCCCCATTAGAAGCCAGGTTAAAACTCAGTGAACATCATCATTAAATCACAAATCATAGTTTGAGACTGATCCCCCTTGAACACTCAGATATTTGGTTGACAGAAATAAGCTGCTTTCCTATTATCCTTTTATAAATACAATCCGTTAATAACTTAAAAAAGGGCTTATGGACCAGACGATAATACCTGAAGAACTACTGCCTGTTTTAAAAAGCAGGCTCGATTCCTTCCACCCGGCATTTAATCAAACAGGAATTGACCTTAAAAGAGATCCTGACTTTCATTCCGAACTTAAATATGTTTTTGCTTTAAGCAGCTTTGCAGCAAAGACCTGCACAAGAAATCCGGAAATACTTCTCGATCTGATAAATTGTGGAGATCTTAAAATATCTTACAGTGGGAAACAATATGCAAAAAGATTATTAAACCTTTTATCGGATACCAAAAGTGATCCTGAAACAGCCAATATTTTAAAAAGCTTCCGTTCCCGCGAAATGCTGCGCATTGCCTGGAGAGATCTGACGGGCAAAGCCGGATATTCCGAAACAGTTAAGGATCTGTCTCTTTTTGCTGATGCCTGTGTAGATGGCGCACTGACTGTTCTATATGAAAACCTGAAAACAGAGTTTGGAACACCAACAGATTCAGACGGCCAGACACAAAAGCTTGTTGTTATAGGTATGGGAAAACTGGGAGGATATGAACTTAATTTTTCTTCAGATATTGATCTTGTTTTTGCTTATCCTGAAAGAGGTGAAACAAAAGGCGGGGAGAAATCAATAAATAATGATGAATTTTTTACACGCCTTTGCCGCCGTCTTATAGCGATAATCGGAGCAACAGGCTATGAAGGGATGGTCTTTCGTGTTGATCTGAGGCTTCGTCCTTACGGAGAAAACGGGCCGATTGTTATGAACTTTGACAGCATGGAAGACTATTACCAGGGACAGGGACGTGAGTGGGAACGTTATGCACTGATAAAAGCAAGGATTGTAGCCGGTGATAAAATTGCCGGAGAAAAGCTTTTGGAAATGCTTAAACCTTTTGTTTACCGGAGATATCTTGATTTTGGAGCTATTGAGTCATTAAGAGATATGAAGAAAAAAATAGATCTCCAGGTAATGCAAAAAGAAATGAAGAATAATATCAAGCTGGGAGCAGGAGGAATAAGGGGAATAGAATTTTTTGCCCAAATTTTTCAGCTTATACGCGGAGGAGTTATTCCTGCTCTTCAGGAAAGAGATGTAATAAAAGTATTAAAAATTCTTTCACAAAAGAATTATATCTCAAGCGGTACTCTCATTGAACTGGAGCTTGCGTATATTTTTCTGCGCACAGTAGAAAATCATTTGCAGGAATTTTCTGATAATCAGACACATAATTTACCCGAAGACCCGGTTTCAAAAGTCTGCATAGCCGTCTCTATGGGCTTTTCAACGTGGGAAGAATTTCACGCAAAGCTTGAATTGCACAGAAAAAATGTACAACACCATTTCAACAGTCTTCTTGATACCGGAGAAAATGGTAAAGCCGGCAATAAAGATAATATTGAAAACAAATTATATGATGTCTGGCAATTTCCCGACAGAAAAGAACATAATATAAACATCCTTGCTTCAGCCGGTTACAAAAGGCCTGATGAAGTAATTGACCTTCTTGTTCATTTTCAGAATGATAATGCAACCAGGGCTTTAAGCGGCAGCGGAAGACAAAAACTTGACAGATTACTTCCTCTGTTACTTAAAGAAACCGGCTTGTCCGACGAACCCTTTGTTGCGTTAAACCGGATTATTGATCTTCTTAAAGCAATAGAAAAACGTACATGCTATTTGTCTCTTTTGCTGGAAAGCCCTGTTGCAATGCAGCATCTTGTCAAACTTGCCAAATCAAGTTCATGGATTGTTTCTTATCTGGCTCAGCATCCGGTGCTACTCGACGAACTTCTTGATCCGAGAACTCTTTATGTTCTTGCACAAAAAGAAGATCTTAAAAAAGAAATTAAAAGACGTCTCGAAATGATTTCTTCTTCCGATCTTGAATATCAAATCGAACAGCTTTGCATATTCAAACAGGTAAATACTTTACGCGTTGCTGCTGCGGACTTAACAGGCGGTCTTTCCCTGATGAAGGTAAGCGATCATCTCTCTTATATTGCAGAAGTAATAATAGACAAGGTGCTCGAAATTTCATGGCAGCATCTTTCCCAAAAACATGGAATACCCGATTACTTAACAAACCAAAATAAATACGAAAAGGATTTTGCCATTATCGCATACGGAAAACTCGGAGGGCTCGAACTGGGTTACAGCTCAGACCTTGATCTTGTTTTCCTTCATTCCGGCACCGGAAGCCGGACTTCAGGTGGCCCTAAACCAATTGAAAATTCACAGTTTTTTGCAAGACTTGGGCAAAGGATAGTGCATATCCTGACTTCCTATACCCGTGCAGGAATGCTTTATGAAGCAGACATGAGGCTTAGGCCAAGCGGTGGGGCAGGACTTCTTGTCAGCCATATTGAAGGGTTCAGAGAGTATATGCTAAACGAGGCATGGACATGGGAACATCAGGCAATTGTAAGAGCAAGGCCTGTGTGCGGTGACAATGCTCTTGCACAAAGATTTCAGCAAATCAGGCATGAAGCTCTTGCCCGCCCACGCGATAAAGATAAACTAAGAGAAGAAGTAATAACTATGCGCGAGCGCATGCGAAAAGAGCGCTTAATTGCCGAACGGGGAGTATTTGATCTCAAGCAGGATGTTGGTGGGATTGTAGATATAGAATTTTTGGTGCAATATCTTGTTTTGTTAAAATCAAACGAATATGCGGATATAACAAAATGGACAGACAATGTGCGTATTCTTCAAACACTTGCAGAAACAAAGATAATCGATGATAAGTCTGCTCACTTTCTGAAAGAAGCCTATCTTACATACAGGTTGACAGCTCACAGACTGAGCCTTCAGGAAAAACCTGCAAAAGTTGAAGAAGCCAGTTACAGCGAAACAAGAGAACAAGTTAAAAAAATATGGGACTCTTTAATAACCGATTAATTACGCAAAGAGGTATTAGCACATAAGTTGTCAAGTTCGTAAGCAGATAATCGCAGGCTATAAACCTCCTCAAATCAATAGCCCAACAAAGTCCCAACTTATAAGCTATTTTTTCACTTAACCTCTAAACTTGATCCTTGATCCTTGATCCTTTAACCTTGAACCTTGAACCTTTAACCTTTAACCTTGATCCTTGAACCTTTAACCTTGATCCTTTAACCTTGAACCTTTAACCTTGAACCTTTATCGCCTTATCAATGCTGAACTCCTTTTCCGAACAAGACATTTATTACTGTTTTTGCCAGTATTTTGAGATCAAACAAAAACGATCTGTTCTGCAGGTAGTAATAATCATAATCAACCTTGACCGGAATCGGAAGCTCGTCCCTGCCGTTTATCTGCGCCCAGCCGGTAATGCCGGGTATTAGTGTGTGAACACCTTTTGAAGTTCTGAGCGCAACCAGATCATCCTGATTAAACAAAGCCGGTCTTGGACCTACAAAACTCATATCTCCTTTAATCACACTGAATATCTGAGGAAGTTCATCAAGACTTGTTTTTCTGAGCCATCTGCCTGCAGAAGTTACATATTTTTCAGGATTTGTTAATAGATGAGTTGCAACAGCAGGAGTATTAGTTTGCATAGTGCGAAACTTAGGCATTTTAAATATTGAGTTGTTGATGCCTACTCTGTCTGACCAGTAAAGCACGGGGCCTTTTGACGTCAGCTTTACCATAATAGATATTATAACAACTGGAATTAAAATAATAAGAAGCAATAATACTGCAAAAAACAGATCAAAAATTCGTTTCATAATAAAAAATAGTTTATAAGCTTATCTGCTTACCTTCCACAGTTAAAGGTCTTATACCATTTCGCGGTTTCTTCAATTCCTTGTTCAAATGTAAATGGTGGCTTCCATTTCAATTCTTCTCTTATTTTTGATGAATCAACGTAAAGTGAACTTACAAGTCTTTCTACAGCATAGGATTTGCCGACTAACAGGCCCCCAAGTTTTAGCATAAATGGGGGTAGATAAAATAATCTTGTCGGCTTGCCAAGAGATTTGGCTATATTTCTGATAAGATCAGGTGTTGAAACATCTTTCCCATCGCTAACAAGGTATGTCTTAAATCCTGCTTTGAAATATGCCAGACAATGCATTATAAGGTCGGCCAAATTTTTAATATATATCATGCTTCGCCTGTTATTTATACCGGCAAACGGAAAAGGAATTCCCATGTCAACAGCTTTTAATAAGCTGAAAAAATTTGCCTTGACCTCAGGCCCATAAATCAACGGCGCTCTGATAATTACTATATTCATGCCGGTTTCTTCGGCAATCGTTTTCAGTTTTTTTTCCGCTTCCCATTTGCTGAGACCGTATGGATCTTTGAGCTCAGGCATATCTTCTTCTGTATAAGGAGCAATCTTTCCTTCGCCGTTTACTTTAACCGTACTTATAAAAATAAAAAGCCGTATACCTGAAGTAGCCGCACAACGTGCCAGCTTCTCGGTTCCGGCTGCATTAACATTCATATATCCGGAAGCAGGATCGTACGACAAATCCTTCACTACATGGACACGCCCGGCAAGATGAACTACTGCTTCAACATTTTCCAAAGCTTCTGTCCAATCCGTTTCAGGACCGATTGAACCTGTTTCTATAATTCCAACTTCTTCGGGAAGAAGATCATTGCTTAGTGACCGGACAGATGTACAAACGTTCCATCCTTTTACAACCATCTCCTTACAAAGCACTTTTCCGACAAAACCGTTTGCTCCGGTAACTAAAACTTTTTGCACTGTGAATGCTATCCTGTTACGTGTTGTTAAGGCCTGTTAATAAGCTGAAAAATCTTTATAAAATACTTGCTTAATACTTTTAGCATGTTGGTTGTAATACCATTTTCAGCACAAGCACGAATAATTTCCCGATTCAAAATCCAATTGTTTTTTAGATTGGTTGTGCTTAACCCGCCGGTTCGCATTTTAATAATTACACGTGGAATATAGCTAAAGCTGATATTGTGTTTTGAAAGGAATCTCACTAAAAGTTCATAATCCGCAGCTATTTTGTAATCTGTTTTGAATAAGCCATAATTTTCATAACAACTTCTTTTAACAAAAAAAGTAGGATGTGCAGGCATTAATCCATATGCGAATTTCTTAGGGTGGAAATTTGCAGATCTATAATAACGCACGATTTCATCAGGACAGTTTCTTTTCACATAAACCAAATCAGCAAATACAGAATCTACATTCTTGGATTCAAATTCGTTTATTGCGTAATCAATGATATCACAGGCCGGATAAAAATCATCAGAATTCAGAATCCCCACAATATCACCGGTTGCCAATCTGATACCTTTATTCATTCCATCGTAAACTCCACAATCCGGCTCACTTATCCATGTTGATATATATTTTTCGTAGTTCTTGATAATATCAACAGTTCCATCGGTAGAACCACCATCGATAATGATGTATTCGATTTTTTTATAATCTTGATTGATAACACTTTGAATACAGGCTTCAATATATTTTGCATTATTTAGAGTTGCCGTAATAATAGAAACTTTCATCAATTATACTTTATGTATTTGAATATATCTTTTTGAAAGTTCGTAAAGCAGATTATATCTGAATTTTAGTTTGGCATACATTGAATAAGAACTTTTCTCACCAGCGGGAGATGTATTTGCAGGATGTCTTCTGTAATATATTAATTTTTCATTGCAGAAGTATGCAGTTCCATACAATTCGGCTATCATCCCCAACCACATGTCATGCATCGGCACAGCAGCAGGGAAAGGCAAGGATTTTTCGAGAATTTTTCTATTAAAAGCCATACAGCAACCAAGGTATGTATTTTTGTAAAGATTTTTCAGTAAACCAGGACCGGAGTTTCTTAATTTATAAAAAGAATCGTTTATAATTGAACCTTTATCATCAATCAGGATTGCGTCACTTACTACGAGATCATAATGAGATAGACATTCCTTCATAAGTCTGATCTTACTATGAACCCAAACATCATCTTGATCAGATAAGAAAATATAATCACCTCTCGAGAGTTTTATAGCTCTTTCAAAAGTTTTTACCGGCCCTTGTCGTGATGGATTATAATATATCCTTATTCTATAATCTCTCAGTTGTTTAATAACAAATAATGTTTTATCGGTAGAACAATCATCAACAATTATAATTTCCGAATCACCTGGAATTTGTTCTATTATTGATAATAATTGTTCTCCTATAAATTTTTCCCCATTATAGGTTGCTATACAAACCGAAACAGTCATTTTGAGACCTTCCCGATTCTCACAACATGTAGTCGGCATTTAATTAACAATAATTAATATTCCTTGTATCTATGATATTATCCTTCGAATTTGCAGCCAGCGTGGTAAAAATCGTTTATCCAGCACATTCCAGATTTCACCTATTGAAGCGGTGCGATGTTTCTGGATGTTGCGACGCATCCCCCATATACGGGAGATGCCACGCAATGCATCCCTTTTTGCCCGCAAGATAACCAAACCCTGTCCATGCATAGAAAACCAGATGATGGTTACCAGATTGAGAGCAAGATGCAGAGGAAGCAGTAACCAGAAAAGGATGCCGGGCATATTTTTCACATATGTCCAAACCAAATTTCGGTGTCCGTGATAGACGGTAAAATTGTTATGCTTACCGCCTGTCGTGCCTGAACCGATATGATACGCCACCGAATCGGGCACATAGATGCAACGATATCCAGCCAATCGCAAACGGAAACCAAGATCCACATCTTCTACATAACAGAAAAAATTCTCGTCGAAACCACCCATCTTGACTAAGGCGCTGCGCCGATATAGCGCTGCCGCTGCACAAGGGGAGAACACCTCTCGAACTTGCTCCGGGAAAGACGATACCGGAACACCGTGCCCCATGCGCCAAACAAGCCCACTCATGTGATACGCATCGCCTGCCCCATCCAATACATCCGGATCAGCCGCGGCCAACAGCTTGCTGCCAAACACATCAAACTCAGGATAGTCCCGCACCGCCGACAACAACTTCTCCAACCAGCGTGGCTTTGGAAATGCATCCGGATTGAGCAGAGCAATCCATTCCGATTCAACATCAGCCGCCTTGATCGCCAGGTTGTTGCCGTGTGCAAAACCGAGGTTCTCGTTTTGCGCCAGTAAGCGAACCGATGAAAAGCGCCGCACTATCTCGATCGAAGCATCAGTACTCGCGTTATCAACCAGAATGATCTCATGCGGCATGACTGTCTGTGCCAACAACGCCGACAAACACCTGTCGAGGAAGCGTTCACCGTTCCAGTTAACGATGGCCACCGTCACCTTCGGCCATATCTCTTGTTGCGAATCGCTCAAAACATCTCCTGCTCATATCCTGTCTGTCTACACAGTAACAGGATACTCTCCCGAAACGAATTTATATATTGCTTTTCGGCAACTTCTTTTTTCAAATTCATAAAAAAATATTCCAATGCTACAAAAAATTTCCAGAGCAATAGCGCCGTTAAGCTGATTTTTATTAATCCATTAATTTATAATATATTCTTTTAAGAATCAATCTTCTTTTACTATCAAGAGGAAATAGATACGATATAGTTTTTTTTGTTATATCAATCCATTTAATCCGTTCTGGAATGTTGGGGTTAAAATAATAAGCGTATTCTTGGCGTACCCAGTTATAAAAACAAAAGCCTTCATGAACTATAAATGGATTTTTAAAACGAGAGTGTATATCCTTACGAATATGGTAAATTTTTCGTTCGAAGTCTTGAATTTTCTCTCCATTGGAATAGAAGGCATAGGGCGCTTTAAATTCACCAAAATATTTTTGCCCACATTTCTCCAATTCATTTTCGTACCATTTAGTCAATGCCAGCGCTTGATTATTGTTTGGATAATTTAAAATAATTCTCTGCATCTCGTTATGATGCCCACCTGAGTCAAACCCTGAAAAATGAAAGAAATAAAGAGGCGTATTGTTAGCGAAAAATGCGCCATCCGTTCCTATCGAAATATGTTGGCTGGATAAATTCCAAGTACAAACATTATATCCTGAATCTTTTATGATGTGGTAATTGTCAAAAAATGCCGGGACCAAGTCAATCCACTTTTGGTCCGTAAACATGCCAAGAAGGCCTTCTCTTTGCAAATCTTTTATAGTTTGATAATTGTCGTCGAAGCAATAATTCAACAACCTGCTTTGCCACCATTTTAAAAATTTCAATCCTTCGTCATTGTTTTTTACGCCAAAAAAACCTAAGTTATAAACACCTCTCTTTAGAAAGAGAATTTCATTTTCTCTTATGTATCTATCTATGGTTTCGGGAACGGTCTGATGTGGGGTTAATAGAATGCTGAAATTGTCGAGACATCTATCTAACATGTCCAGAGGATTAAAGACACCAATATCAGGATCCAGGTAAACTACTTTTTCGGCCCCATATCTTTTCATAATCTCTTCGGCTACAAAAGGCTTAACAGCCGTACACAATTCCGTAATATTGTGCTTAAAGAAAAAATTATTCTTATTTCCAATATCATTAAGAGATTCACTTTCTATAACAAAGTCAAAAGGTTCTTTCTCTAAATTTATTTCTGAAGGTAAAGGTTCCGATATAGCAAGAACAAATTTTGCATTTGCATTATAGTTTTTTAAGGAGAATCCCAATACCCTAGCTTTAGCAAGATAATTAGCTGTTATACTGGTAAAATAATAAATCATTTTGTATAATCCTATCTATAAAGAGTTATAAAATTTGGATTATCGTATTTGTCACAAAATTCAAAATATTTTCCCCATTTTATTCTGAATGCCTCACATTCGGCATTGTATCGCACGCGATTGTTTCCTTGTGTGTCAGATCCCCGGCTGGCGCTTTCAAAATGGTATAATTCAGAAAAAGGAGTTACCACGTTGATTTTTCCAAGCTCAATCAGCTTTAGGCAGAAATCAATATCGTTAAGTCCCACTTTGAATACATCTTCATCTAATCCTTTCACACATAAATAATCACTTCTTTTCACCATCAGACAGGCGGCGGTAACCGCACTGTAATTCTGAGGCATGGTCAGTTTATGCATATATCCGGATTCAAAGCGATTTTTCCCATGGTCGTAACATGAGGCAATATGACCTTGTAGTCCAAGAAACAGACCGGTGTGCTGATTTGTGTTGTTTGGATAGTATAGTTTTGCTCCAACTGCTCCCACGTCACGTCTTTGGGCAAACATCAACATCTCTTCCAACCAGTTTGGCGAAATAACTTCGGTATCGTTATTTAACAACAATACATATTCTGCTTGCGTGTGTGCGACGGCCCAATTGTTTATGGCCGAAAAATTAAATGTATAGTTGTTTATTGGGTAGTTCAATATTTTTATCCTGTGATTGGCCGAAATCTTTTTGTAGTAGTCAAATATTTCCGTCGATTTACTGTTGTTTTCAATTACAATAATTTCAAAATTTTGGTAGGTTGTTTTTAGGAGAATCGAATCTATGCACTTAGACAACTCTGCCAGGTGATCCATATTGGGAATAATGATTGAGATTAGTGGATTGCCGATTTCATAGTGAATGCGATATGAGAACGTCTCTTTGATAAAGTCGACTTTACCCGGGTAACCGATTCGATAAATATGTTGTTCAATGGCTTTTCTGCCTGCTTCATAGGCATACATTTTACTTTCCGGATAAAGGGCTACAGAACCGACGCAGGCACGACAATGATATAACACTTTCGGGATGTGAACTATTTTTCTGGCTTTCTCAATCACGCGTAATTCAAATTCATAGTCTTGGCTGCCCTCATAACCGGATTGTTCAAAGCCGACTTGGTTGATAATGTACCTTGAAAAGGCATTTAAGTGGCTAGCATAATTACAACTGCGCAAGTAATCCGGACTGAATCCCGGTAGATAATGAAACGCCAAAATTTTATTGGTCTCATCCGAAAATACGCTGCGATCCGAATATATAAAATCGACGTCGCGATTCTGTTCCGTAGCGTTTCGCAATTCCAGCAAAGCATCATAATCCAGCAGGTCATCATGATCCAATAGTAGAATATACTCTCCTGAAGACAGCATGAATGCTTCAATAGTATTGGCTGCGATTCCACCATTACCAGATAATGCTTTATATTTAATCCTGGCATCTTTGGAAGTGTAACTGTCCACAATCGAACTAAGCTTTTGCAGGCTTTCCTGGTCACTTCCGTCGGCGAGACACAACTCCCAGTTGGAATAGGTTTGGCTTATTACCGATTCCAACATTTCGCGCAAATACTTTTCTTTTGTATTGTAAAGCGGCGTGATGATGCTGATTTTGGGTGTGTACGAAGGATCACCTGCTAAGCCGACAGATTTCCTGTTGGTGCTATGCTGTTGATCGAAAAGCGAAGAAACTGTTATTGGCGCCGTGTTCTTCCGGATAAAATTTTGCGCCCCCCTTTTAACCCCACTCAGCCCTTCGTGACGCAAAACGTGCATAATATGTTTGAATAACGGCCATACTCCACCAGCATGAGACATTAAGTTTGGCAATACATATAACAATCGCTTGGCATGCTGTCTTTGATGCCCATACCAACGTAACGGTGCCAATAATCGCCAAGATGTGGAACCTTGAATTTCCATTAACATCGCTTCAAGTGTATCCCTGATAGCCTCCAACCCGGCGATTTTCCCATCGCGTTCGCTCACGGCTTGGTTGAGAGAGGCGATCTGAGCGTTACATTCCTCTAATTCGTTGATAAGCTGGACCAGTTTCTCTTCCGGCGGTATAGTGATCTCTGTCGTCAATAGTGTAAAACTGCTCCTCCTATAGTTTAGAACAAATTGATATTCTTTATAAAATTTTTAAAGATTGTCTTTATAAATCGAAGTGGTTTTGTTATACGCCAGGATGTCGATTGGTACACTTCATTCAATTCTGCCTTAATTCGCATTAAAGCTTCACTATTTGCGCTAAGAGCAATGTTTTTTTCCTCTATAGTTGAATCAAGGTTCCCGATGTGAACATCCTTTTCCTTCATCATGGCATCCTTGTCTCTTAAGGCAGTCCCAAGGTCATTTATATGGAGATCTTTCTTTTTGATGTATCTTTCCACTTGTCTGAAAAGTTCTTTGGATGGTATCTGTCTGATTGCAACATCTACTGCAAGATATTCCTCCGTATTCTTTTGGGCTTCCAGTAAATTAACATCGGTTATTAGATGTGAGTATCTTTGATATATGATTTTTAATGTTTTTAAAAAATCCGCACGTTTAGTATCAGTCATATTGGTGTCATCATCGCGTATTCGAAACTCGGCAGTAATCTTTTTAATATGAAAAAAATCATACCTGCGGGAAAGTCTGATCAATAGTTCCCAATCTTCGTGGGTGCCAAGAGATTCGTCAAAAAGACCGGCCTCGGATAGCAAATCCCTTCGATAAACCAGACTCAATACCGGAATATAATTACTAATCAATAAGTTATCCCGATTAAAATCATGACTGTAGATCATTTCGGTATGTGTGGTTACATAGCGGTCTGTATTCCAGGTCTGCACGACTTGATTAGCATCGGTGTAAGCCACCTTGTAATCACTGCTTTCCAGAAACCCGATTAATGTTTCCAAATGTTCCGGATAATAAATGTCATCGTCATCAAGACAGGCGATATATTTGCCATGCGACGCTCTTATCGCCGTATTTCTGGATGCCGCCAATCCCTTGTTTTCCGGATGTTGAAGGTAAATTATTCTTTTATCACCGTTAAAAGAATTTATAATATTCGAAACATCTGTTCCGGCATCGTTAATGACAATAATTTCAAAATTACCATAGGTCTGAGACATAACGCTTTTAATAGCTTCTTTGAGCATTTCAGGTCGATTAAATGTGGGTATTATTACACTGACGAGAGGCTGCTTAATAGAATCGTTCACCTTAGCTGATATACTCTGAGATCGCACCAGTTTTTCATGAATACTTTCCATTTCATTACTTCGTTCCATAGATATCTGTTTTTCATGAATCCTATGCATTACCAACGGTTGTTCTTCATGGTAAAATTTGCATCCTCTATCTGAAGCCCGAAGATAAAAATCATAGTCTTCTACCATCTCCAGGCTTTCGTCATAGGGAAGTTTTATGGCTATTTCCCTGCGATATGCAACGGTAGGATGATAAATATAATTCCCCTGCCTCAGGTGTTCTTTTAAAAAAGGGTAACTGGGAATTATTTCCTCTTGCCCCTTCCCTGTAAAATGGAACATAGCCGAGTAGAAAATATCTGCTCCGCTTTCCAACATCTTGTTAAGTACAATCTCCAGGCGGTTAGGTAGATTGATATCGTCAGAATCCGCTATTGCTATGATTTCTCCCCTGCTTAATAAATTACCGATATTTCTTGAATAAGAAATGCCGTTATGACCGAAATTGTAATACTTGATCCGGCTGTCCTGATAGGCGGAAATTAGTCCTGCCGTATCATCAATACTGCCGTCATCAATGAGAATGAGTTCCCAGTCGGACACAGTCTGTGTTACTAAGGAATCTATAGCTTCTTGCAGCAGATAAGATCTGTTATAGGTCGGCATGACCACCGAAATAGAAGGCCGCGGTTCATTACGAATGTCTGCGCATATCAAGGCCACCAAGGCATCGTTAACTTTTTCCCTCTGCGCAAGCCGGTCTGCTGGAAACATCTTCTCTCTTACCAGAGAAGGTATTAATTCTATGTCGTCATAGGACACAACCCGGTCTTCCATGCCAAGATCCGAAAAGATCCTCCTGATCTTAGCATCATAATCGATTGCCACAACCGCCTTTGCTTCATTGACGGCGCCGATCAGAGCGTGAAGGCGCATCCCCAGAAGCAAATCCACCCCCGAAATTGCCTGTGTGTATTCAGCTATCCGCGGAGTCCTTTTCATCGCACACCCGATCCGTTCATGAAAAACGGTATCGCTCTGAGTATCCGTCTCCTTCTTGGTGAAGGGCAACATCACAATATCGTAATCGACAGCCAGATCATCGAGAACAAGGGCCAACCTTTGAGTAAGCCCCGGCGGCTCATTAACCCAACTGCGAAAGGAACAGCCGATAACCCGCCTCTTCTTGACCAGTATGGGGTCCGAGGCCAATACAGCCCTGAAACCGTGTTTCTCTGCCACCCTTTTGGATTGTGCATCTCTGACAGTAATTATATCTGCCCTTGACAGATGCTCTTCAAACAGAGTGTGACCATCCTCAATCGTCTGGGCGTAATAAATTATCTTTTTGCCCATCTTTTTGGCTGATTTAGCGTGTTCGTAGCCACCGATACCTCTTGGGGTTATCAGGCTTCCGGCGCCGATTACCAGAAGATCACACCATTCGATAAGCCCGCTGTCAAACACCTCCGTAGATCCAACTTTCACTTCGCCATGGCGGCCTAATGTACATGTAATAGCCTCCTGAAGAAGATCATCCCCGGTATTTCCCATGGAGTAATAGCCAATAAGCAGTATTTTCACTCTATCATCAGACAAACCTATCTTTACGGACATATCTTCTCTTGCATCGGTAAGCGGGTGTTTTCTTCCGTCTTGCAATATTCAATGGAAAATGGAAGTTGGGCAATGCCGCCAAAAGGGATCATACGATTAATCTCCGGATGGTAAACCACCAGCGTGCCGAGCTTTTCATACATCGTCCATACATAATTCTCTCCCTGTGGACGTATATGGGAAAAGCCGGTGCAGGATAGGTTAAAAGTATATTCCCCCGGCTGCACACATAGACCTACCGACATGCGGACAACTATCTCGCCACCTTCGGGCAGGTCCGGTAGGCGCATTTGCTGCTGCCTTGCCCCGCACTGAAATATAAGGTTCCCCAATCGATCGTAGAGATAAAATCCCACACTCGGTGCATAGATGGCCTCGATCGCCCTGATGCGGAGATAAAAAAACAGTTTCCCGAGAATTTCTACCTGGAAGGTGTCCTGGCCTTCACGGTCCGTGACACGGGCCGCTGCAATTTCAATCCCGCCTGTGCCATGCCGCAACGAGTCATCGGAAATTAGAGTATTGGAAAAGGTTGTCGGAATTGCATTAACGGTTTCGGATACCGGCCGGTTTACCTCGTAGCGGTTCTCATCCACATTGCGCACACCCATCTCGGCAAGATAGCGGTTCACAGCTTCAACAGCATCCCCATAGAATGCAATCCCGCCTCCTTTGAGATAAAGCGCCTGCCGGCACAAAGCCTGGATAGCGGAGGTATCGTGGGAAACAAAGATACAGGTTGTCCCCGATTCTATAATCTCCCGCATTTTATTAAACGACTTTTGCTGAAAAAAAACATCTCCTACACTAAGAGCCTCGTCTATAATCAAGACCTCAGGCTGCATAAACACAAATAGTGAAAAGGCAAGACGAACATACATTCCGGTTGAATAAAGCTTGATGGGATGGTCAAAAAAATCGCCGAGTTCGGCAAAAGATTTTATATCATCAAGTCTTTTTTCAATATATTCATCAGGCAGGCCAAGTAGATTGACGCTGTTATATAAGTTCTGACGTCCCGTTAATTCAGGATTAAAACCTGTACCCAGCTCAAGTAGAGTTAGAACACGGCCCTGTATTTCAATTGTTCCCGATGTAGGGTAAAGAACACGCGTTAAAATCTTAAGCAGCGTACTTTTGCCCGCTCCGTTCTGTCCAATAACTCCCAGGCATTCGCCGTTATTTACCTCGAAAGAAATATCCTTAAGCGCCCAGAAATCACTGTGGTTTTTTTTGCGTCCGAGCGTAACCCACTCAATTATGCGTTTACGGGGATTGTTATAAATTTTAAATTTTTTTGAAAGATTATTTACTTTGATCATTTGCAAGTTATTGCTATAAAACATCCCTGAGTTCAGGCCTGAGTTTTCTTAAAACAAAATATCCAACCAAAGGCATAGTTAATGCAAAAAAAAGCATACAGGCCCATAATTTAATTGAGGGCATTTTATTATTTACTATAATTATATGCAAGGAATGAATAAAGCAAAAGGCAGGGTTGAAATATAAAAATTTCAGGGTCCATGGCGGAAGAACATTTTCGATATAAACAATCGGAGTAGCCCAAAACCACAATTGCAGTATCAGACCCAGACCCTGGGTAATATCACGGAAAAAAACGTTAAGCACACCCAGAAAGAGACCTATGCCGAACCCGAAACCCTGAAGCAGAATCAAAATAACAGGCAGGCACAACCATGACCATGACGGATAATGACCCAATACACAGCATATTATCACGAGAAGGCACATACCTATCATGAGGCTTAAAAAACTGCTGCCCGCATCCTGGGCAACGAACACCTGTTCGGGGATAGCCAGTTTCCGCAAATAATTGGCATTTGCTATAAATGAGTTGGTACACCTGTTCACTGTTTCACTGAAACCGATCCATGGTATCAAACCGGCGCAAAGATATATAGCAAACCCAAAACTTGAAGACATGTTTGGTATTCTGACGGGCATCAATCTGGAAAAAACAAGGGTATAAAGGATTATCTGAAAAAGCGGATTAATCACATTCCATAAAAAACCCATGGATGAACCTGCATAGCGGTGGCGCAAATCACGCCACGCGCCATGCATGATAAATTTTCTGTGATTCCAGATACTGATAATCATAAGAATGCCGTCACATGTTTTCTGCTATACCATTTATACCATATTGAACCCGATTTTTATTTCGAGCTTTCGCACACGCGTTTAAATAATTCATGATCAGGGCCACTCTCTGAGACGGGAAATTCCAATATATTCTGCTTAGTAACATATAAATAAAGTTTATTGGTTTTGCAGGAAATTTCGCAATCATGCAGCTCTGTCTCGCTTTTAATAATTCCATTCACTATTTGATCCTCATTTTTCCTCTCTATGCCTGCCTCCCGGTTCGCACTAATGATCGTTTTCTTAAGCGTCCCGGCTCTTTTCGGAGAGGGAACGATCTTTGCGGAGCACTTTAAGGTACCGTCTGATAATCGTGATACATTGACGGTGTCGATCAGCAGCAGGTATTGTCCTTTTTTAATTTCCGTAAATAATTGCCATTTATCTTTATTCTGTACGGGATCCTGTACGGAGCGAGTGTTAACCATGCAGGATAATAGTAGAAATGGCAATTGAAGATATATGAATAATTTTAAAAAAGCCTTCTTCCTATGCAATTTTTGCATCAAATGCCTTCCTTGGGTTTTTAAAAGGGTGTTTAATCAGGATGATTACGGATAGAATGTAACTGAATTTTTCAATATGTTCCATATGCCGGATCAAGTCAGACATGACGATTTTGGTACTTTGAAAAGAAAATATTTATAAAAAAATGAGGCGGGCCCTTCGACCCGCCTCAAACCCATTTCAGGGTTAACAGCTAAATAAACAATTACTACTCAACAATAAGACCAGCAACTGTCTTCACAGGAATCCGTTTTGCCCCTGATGCATCAAGCATATTCGCATAAGCAAAAACGTCAGCTTCCGGAGCATTTACAGTTACGATTACTGCAAACCCGGCGGCTCCATCAACCGTTTTTCCAGCGGTTGCTGCTGCTGTAACCAAATCTGAACCTGTAACGGTAAGAGGTGTTCCTGGCGTAATGGTACCGGTCCATGTTGCTACAGTACTTCCATCGTTAGCAAGAATTGCTACAATCACACCGTTAGCTGCAGATGAAGTATTCTTCGACTGCAATTTGATGTATGTCTCGCGACCTGTGGAAGCATTGCTTCCAACTAGAGGAACATAATATTGGGTTGAGTCAATAACCCAAGTCCAGCCTAACGTAGTTGAAGGAATCAGAGTACGTGCTCCAGCCACAATAGGTGCACCTGTAACTGTAGAAATACCTATGGCATAAGTTCTTGGGGTTAATACAGTAGTTCCATCAACGGTCAGAATCAACTGGTTCGCAGATAGAGCTTTGGTATTTGCAGGTGTTGATGAGCCACAGACCATAAAGCCAGGAGTTGCCGCATTACCTGCTGCAGTTGCATCTGTTGCAGCAATTGCAGCATCAATTACAGTAAAACCTCCACCAGCAATCGTATAACCGAACCCTGTCGTTGGTGCAATACCGCTGAAACTACCACCGGTACCCGGTGTTACACTATACGCGAAACTTCCAGTACCAGCACCCATAACACCGCACGAAACGTTGTCTGGAAGACCCGTCGGAATCTTGGTTGCAATACTTTCATTGCTGATGATGTTATAGTCAAATGCGGAAGTAGCAATACCATTCAGCTGCTTCATACCAGATGCGAAGGTGATGGTACTCCTGACCGGTGTCATTTCGACTGAAAACTGATCCATCAACGTAATGATCGGTGCTGTTGCATATACATTGGTATCGCCAGGAGATAAGGCATTGTCAACACTCATGCTGACAACCGTACCAGCGACAGCGCCCGCACCAATGCTGACTTGTGTCAAAGCAACAGGACCAGCTGCACAAACAGCAGCAGGCTGTAAATTATAAACAGTACCCGATGCCATCGCCTGGGTAGTAGTGATCGTAACGCTGGTCGATCCGGGAACAGGGACAGCACCACCATATGTACCACCGGCATTGTCGCAAATGCTTACAACAGTGGCGCCAAAAGTTCCATTTGTTAAAGATATTTTGAGTTGTGAGGTTGCAGCCACGGAACCATTGGGCTGATAACCAGTGTTGACTGTAGTCAGTGCCAAACCAGCTGCCGGAACCAATTCAGAAGCAATGGTTGTATTCCCTGCATTCAACGTGGCGGCTGCAAAAGCAGATCCACACACCAACCCAATTACTGATAAAGCTAAAACAACAATTTTGAAGTACTTTTTCATCTTATCAAACCTCCTTACATAGCATGTTTATACTTTCTTAAGAAATTTTACTATTCCTCCATATTCTCTAAACAGCAAAAAAATTTGCATCCCCAACTATCAACATATTCCAATCTGTGGAAGAATCGCTCTCCCGGCTTGTGCCAAAAGCACCTTCAGCGTGTCAAACTAAATTTCACCACCTCCTTACTGATTAAAATTTCTTCCGGGCTGCACAACCGTGAGAGAATTCTTTAGTTCTATGCTAAATCTTAACACTGAATAAAAGCTTCTCTCACTAAAATTTCCGCCCTCCCGACCATAAAATTGTTATTTATCAGTCAGGATGTAAATTGAACTTTGTTCAAATAAAACCAATAACACTAAATATTGATGGACTCGTAAAAAGTCTCCAAACCGTCATACCGACGACGGCCGGTATCCAGAACATATTGGATTTACTGGTTTCCGGCCTTCGCCGGTATGACGAAACGGGGGTTTTCCGACTTTTTACGGTTTCATCAAATATTGCTTTCACTTTTATATCAAAGAAACAAGATATGTCAAGGAAAAACGTTAACATCAGTAATTATTTTCCGCGCAAATCCTTTATGAACATAAATTTAATTAATAAGATAAATATCTTTCAAACTTTTTCCAGTCAAGACCGTCTATTCTCATTCCTTCTACAAACATTATCGGTGTTCCTGTTATCCCTAAACTTGCAACATATTTTTTCTGTTCCTCAATATTTGAGCCTGCTTTTAGCTTTTCAAATGCCTTTTTCATCGTCAAACCGGAAAATTTTTGCGCAAACCAGGGAAATCTGGCTTTAACTGCCTCATAAACTTCACTATCAGCCTCATCCGCCACCTTGCTTTTCGGGACATTCAAATCCTGGTAGATGAAGTCGTCAACCTGCTTTGCATATTTTTGCAGCTCTTTATTATTGTGCACATAGGCAGAAACGGCACAGGCCAGTTCCGACCCGGGATGTAATTTATTATGGGGCAAATAGATAAAAATCACTTCTTTTACCTTTTCACTATAAACCTTCTGAAATACTTCATAGGACGTTCTGCAGTAGGGACAAAAATTATCCGTTATTACAACTACTGCTTTTTCGCCTTTACCCTGGAATATCGGCCAGCCTATTTTGGTATTGATATCCACTCTGGTTATTTCCGCCAATGCTCTTTCCAGTAAGGGTTTGCCAGTTTTTATGTCGGTTACATTCTCAAATTGCAATTGTCCTTTATCGTCAGTAACCAGATTTAAATACGCATTTACCGGTTTATTATCGGAGGATTTCATTTTGATTAGAATTCCGACCGCCCATAAGCTCAAATTACCTACCTTTATCGGAACTTTCTTGTTCAAACTTAAGTCTTTTGGCGTCAATCCCTCAATTTTTTTTTCCTCTTTAAGCCGTTCGCATACGGCAGAAAAAAGTTTATCTTCGTCAAGCTGACCGGAAAAACACGTAGAAACCGGAATGAAGGCCGACAACATCAATATTGCTATGCTTAATGCGAATGTTTTTTTAATATTTAACCAATTTTCAATATTGTTTAAACACGCCATAAATTTTCGTTCCATAAAAAACTCCACTATTTTTTGATGATATCAAGGAAGCAACGTTTTAATTTCCCCTTAACAAAATGAGGTACTGCTCAAATCTCCCTTGTCCATCTTATTCTTGCCATGTGTGAATACGATGCTGGATTTCTTCATTTGTAACAACCCGGCCTTTTCTTGAATCTTCCAGTCCTCTATCTACCATACGTTTAAATGCTAACTCTCGCATGATCTCTTCATATGACGCATCATCCGGTTGAGACTTTATTACTTCAGTCATTTTTTCTTTAACTGTCTGCATAACATTT
>NZ_JBAMMY010000120.1:0-2933 GCF_051233685.1 Desulfobacterium sp. N47 | reverse complement strand
GGCTGGTGTGCATTCGAGATGCCATCTCAGATTTGGTGATATGTTTAGATTTCATCACGTTATCCAACTGCCGTGCAATGATTCGTTTAAAAGCTGCTGCAGTGACCTCTTCGTGAATTCCCTCTTTTTGAAGGAACTCATCGAAGTCGCTACCAATATGTGGATTATCCATAAGAAACCCCTCCTAAAGTTTTGCTTTGCGAGCCCTTGCTGTATCAAGTTCAGACCTTGGCGTTTTTTGTGCTTTCTTGATGAAGGCATGCAGCAAAACCATTTGTCCTTCTATTACAGTAAATAATACTCTCGCTATGCGCCCCTCAAGATGACTACGAGAACCTCCCACAGGTCTTTTTCCATCTTCCGCACAAGAGGCGCATACCCAATGGCCAACCGAATTGAACTTCCTTGATATCTGTGCCAATAATTTTCCGGTCTTCCGGGGACAATTCATGCAGTAACTCACGGACTGGTTCATTGCCGGCCTCTGTGCGGAAAAACTTTACAGATAAAATTAACTCGTTCATTGGACTATTGTATCAAAATAAATACACCTGTCAAGTTTATGTTTTTTTTACAACGCATGTATTTCTATCTTACCATAGGATATGTTTGTTCTGTAAATTTCTTCATGATTTCAATTTAATTCGAGCATTAAATCTATTGTTGTTCCTTTATATAAGGTGCTTAATAATTGTAAAGGAATCCGACAGAAGGCGGAAGAAGGGTTCAAGGATAAAGGTGAAAGGTTCAAGGAGGAAGGTGAAAAAACAGCTCATGAGTTCGTAAGTTGATAAGTTGGTAAGGGGAAAGCAAGGTTTGAGGTGTAGGGGCGTATTGCGATACGTCCGTATTTCTCTCACAGAACGCATTCATTCACCAAGGTTTTTTCAGACAGGATTAACAGGATGGACAGGATTTTTGCCTGACGGCCGGATGCCGGACAGGCAATGAGGCATCGCCTATGTTCGCAGGCTAAAAAAATCTCTCACAGAGTACGCAGAGTCTCAGAGTTTTTTCAAGAATTTTTGAGAGGAAAATTCTTGAAAACCTGACTTCCTGCCGGCGCAGGAGGATTATACCGTGAGGGACCAAATAATTTATCTCTGTGCGCTCTGTGAGAGATTAGAAAAGGGAGGCTTGACATATATGCATTAATAATACATACTAATAATCAATGCGGGAAGGATATACTGTATTTGCAGGCCTTCATCGGCGTGATAACAGACAACATAAATTAAGGGGTTAAAATTAATGAAAAGTTTTTCAACAATTGTATCCGGTAAGGAAATGAGCAGATTTATTCGCCTTCCCGATGATCTACAGGAAGGCGATCTTAAGATTTCTATAAGACCTGTACAGAAAGATAAGGATCGCTTTGCAAAACTGTTCCAAAGCCCCATCAAGGTAAAGAAGATCGTTATTCCTTCCAAGGATAAAATTAATGAAAGATAACCGGGTTTTTGTCGATACAAACATTTTCATATATGCTTCTTTGGAAGAAAACCGAAAATCTGACCTAAAAGCTGATAAAAGGAACAAATCCATAACGTTATTACAGAGCATCTCGGATAAAGATGTTTATATTAACACTCAGGTTCTTAATGAAATATACAGTGTTCTATTGCGACATGGTATTAACGAAAAGGAGATTCATAACAAACTGTCCATTATTATCAAAGAAACAAAAGTTTCTGTTATAAGGCTGAAAACTATTAAATATTGCTGGGACATGAGGCTTAAATACAAGTATTCATACTGGGATTGTTTGATACTGACATCTGCTCTCGAGAATGACTGCACCGTAATATACAGCGAAGATATGCAGCATAATCAGATGATTGAACAAACACTAAGGATAACAAACCCATTTGTCTGAGAATGACTAAAATATACTATTGCAATACGTCCGTATTTTTCTCACAGAGCACACAGAGTCGCAGAGTATTTTCAGACAGGATTAACAGGATGGACAGGATTTATGCCAGCCGGCCGGATGCCGGACAGGAATAATTAATGGTTAGAGTACTAATAGACGGCGTCATGTTTTCCAATATCCACAAACATAGCTCTTTCGTTATCAATAAAATAAAAAATTACTCTGGTATCAAACTCTATCCTGAAACTCCATAAATCTTTCAACTTTCCGGAAAGTTTATGTGTTCTTAATCTTTCATCAAATGGATTTATAGTGAAAATCTCAAGTTGTTGCCAGAATCTTTGCTCTAATTCGGTTTTTCCTTTTATTATTTTCTTAAAAGCTCTTTTAAAAGATGAACTAAAAGCAATCTCAATCATTCTTCTATTATTTCCTTTAATTTATTTGTATCGCTTGAAAACTTAATCTTTTTTGATTGAAATTCCTGTATGCTATTATTATAATTTTGATATATTTCATCTCTTCTTTCTTCAGACAGATATTTTTCAATTAAAATTTTAAGTTCTTCTTTATCTTCATAAGGCATTTTTTTTACTTCTTCTATGAGATTTGCAAAACCTGAACTCATATTTTTTCTCCCAGTTATTTTGATAAACTTGTAAGCAGCTTGTTAATTTCGATATTGAAGATTTATGTTCATTTTTCAATTCTATTATAAATCCATTTTATGATAACTTTCAACTCATAAATTTTTAAAATATCAGGATGAACAGGATGTTTTGCCAGCCGGCCGGATGCCGGACAGGCAATGAGGCATGGCCTGAGTTTGTATGTTAAAAAAATCTCTCACAGAACGCATTCATTCACCAAGGTTTTTTCAGACAGGATTAACAGGATGGACAGGATTTTTGCCTGACGGCCGGATGATAGACAGCCCAATTTCCCGGCTTTATAGCATAAAATGATTATATGGCTTAAAATCTTCACAGTTAATCGTCTCAAGCCTTATTATATTAAACATTATTTATACTTCTGTGTTGATGGAAAACTCGATTTT
>NZ_JBAMMY010000119.1:0-12981 GCF_051233685.1 Desulfobacterium sp. N47 | reverse complement strand
GAAAAAGTGACGGCGATCCGGGAACCAAAAGCCTCTGGCTCGGTTTGCAACGAGTGGACGATCTCGCCGGCATGTGGAGAGTTCTCATGGCATATGCCCAATCCAATCGTGCTAAACAGACTTATGGGTAAGGGTCAGCTTAATAAAGGGGGATAGGGGGTTGTAAATAGAATATCTAAGCACAGAGCAACTACATCTAAGAATCCATTAATTCTAAATGCGGTTTGCCCTGCTTTAACTAAAATGACTGTTTTGTATCGAGTAGCTATTCTTTTTTATATCAAATCAGAAAATTCTAAATACCACATGCCCTGGCAAAGTACAGACTTATCAAAGGTTTTTTATACGGAAGATACTTTCACTTGTTGTATAGATATCACAGAAATTATCAGGATGAAAAACGCCTGATATTGATTTTGCTTTAAAAATCGGTATAAACGCCAAAGATGGTTTGACTTAGCACGTCAAATTAGTATAGTTCTAAAAGTTCTAAATGATGAATCATCTTTTTTATAAATTAAAGCCATGAACTGATATGACCTAACCTCTTTTTGTACTATGAGAAAGGCAATACATGGATAACCGATTCTTTGAAAAACCTATCATTAATTCCCCATACGAATACCCGGCCCAGCACTGGGAGCTTGATGACCAGGGCCAGCCGACACAAAGAATAATTGAAAAACGCCGCATTGCAAAATTTATAACTCCAATTCCAAAGCCGAGAAAACAAAAAAGCAAAGATGCGTTACAACAACAGCAATTTGTTTTCGATGAGGGCAAAGGAATTTCAACTAAAGAACAGCAATACGATCCCACGCCGATCATTAATGAACTCCGTACATATGTGAATCAATGGCGTGCTTTAAAAAACCCGAATGACTGGAAAGTTACGCCTGAAACCGCCCGTCTGTTGCAGCACTGGCGACACCACAAGTTCAATTATATTCGCCCATTTTTTTGCCAGGTGGAAGCAGTTGAGACTGTCATCTGGCTTACCGAGGTAGCAACAAAATCCGGCAAAAGCGAAAAAGGCTTTCTTGAACATCTTGCCAATGCCAACAATGAAGCAAACCCAAATCTTATGCGTTTGGCTTTGAAGCTGGCCACCGGCGCAGGCAAAACCACTGTAATGGCTATGATTATTTCATGGCAGACAATCAATGCTGTGCGCCGCCCAACCAGTAAAAACTTCACTCGTGGCTTTTTAGTTGTTACCCCTGGTTTGACTATTCGTGATCGGCTCCGTGTGCTTCTTCCCAATGATCCGGACAGCTATTATGCAAGCCGTGAACTGGTCCCAAACGACATGCTTTCCGATCTGGAGCGGGCTAAAATTGTCATCACCAATTACCATGCGTTTAAACAACGTGAACGAATGGAATTGTCAAAGGGAGGCCGTTCCCTGCTCCAGGGACGGGGGGAAGCTTTAAATACACTGGAAACCGAAGGCCAGATGATTCAGCGCGTGATGCCGGACCTTATGGGAATGAAAAATATCATGGTGCTAAATGACGAAGGGCACCATTGCTACAGGGAAAAACCGGGCGTAGATGATTTAAGCGCCTTGAAAGGTGATGAGAAAGAAGAAGCGGAAAAGAACAATGAGGCTGCGCGTCTTTGGATTTCAGGTCTTGAAGCCGTTAATCGAAAGCTTGGTGTTACACGTGTCATGGATTTGTCGGCAACGCCATTTTTTTTAAGCGGTTCCGGCTACGCTGAAGGCACTCTGTTCCCATGGACCATGAGTGATTTTTCCTTGATGGATTCCATTGAATGTGGAATCGTTAAACTGCCAAGAGTGCCGGTGGCAGATAACATACCCGGCGAAGAGATGCCAAAATTTCGCAATCTCTGGAAACATATCGGTAAAAAAATGCCAAAAAAAGGGAGAGGTAAGTCGAAGACTCTTGATCCCCTCAGCCTGCCCGTTGAACTGCAAACAGCACTGGAAGCCCTTTATGGACATTATAAAAAAACATATGATCTATGGAAAGAAAACGGAATTCATATACCCCCTTGTTTTATTATTGTCTGCAACAATACATCCACATCCAAATTGATTTACGACTATATTTCCGGCTTTTATCGTGAGAATGAAGACGGTTCAAGTCAGTTGGTAAATGGCCGTCTGGAGCTGTTTAGAAATTTTGATGAACATGGTAATCCACTTGGACGCCCAAACACTTTACTGATTGACAGCCATCAACTGGAATCCGGCGAAGCTTTGGATAAAAATTTTCGGGAAATGGCTGATGATGAAATCGAACGTTTTCGCCGGGAAATCATTGAACGAACCGGGGATCGCCGTCAGGCGGAAAATATTTCCGATCATGACATACTCCGGGAGGTAATGAATACTGTCGGCAAGCAAGGCAGATTAGGAGAATCAATCCGATGCGTGGTATCAGTCTCCATGCTCACCGAAGGTTGGGATGCCAACAATGTAACACACATCTTGGGCGTGCGGGCGTTTGGCACACAACTTCTTTGCGAACAGGTTATTGGTCGGGCACTGCGTCGTCAGTCATATGACCTCAATGAAGAAGGCCTGTTTAATGTAGAGTATGCAGATATACTGGGGATTCCGTTTGATTTTACGGCCAAACCTGTAATCGCCCCGCCTCAGCCGCCAAGAGAAACCATCCATGTCAAAGCAGTTCGGCCTGATCGCGATTCATTGGAAATAAAATTTCCCCGTGTTCAGGGGTATCGCGTTGAATTACCGGAAGAACGGCTGACGGCTGAGTTTAATGAAGACTCTGTTCTGGAGCTCACACCGGGTATTGTTGGCCCGTCTATCACCAAAAATCAGGGTATAATCGGTGAGGATGTGGATCTTAGTCTGGATCATCTGGAAGACATGCGGCGATCAACATTGCTGTTTCACGTTACCAAGCGTTTACTATACACAAAATGGAGAGATTCTGATAAAGATCCTGAAATGCACCTGTTCGGCCAGCTCAAACGAATCACCAAACAATGGCTTGACAATTGTCTGGTCTGTAAAGGCCATACATACCCGGCCCAGTTGATGTATCAGGAGCTTGCCGATATGGCCTGTGAACGGATTACTGCCGGTATTACCCGTGCGCTGATTGGGGAACGACCTGTCAAGGCGATGCTTGATCCATATAACCCTACCGGATCAACCATACATGTGAATTTCAATACGTCGAAAAAGGATCGATGGCAAACAGATGCCCGGCGTTGCCATTTAAACTGGGTTATTCTTGACAGCGATTGGGAAGCAGAATTTTGCCGTGTGGCGGAATCCCATCCTAAAGTAAAGGCATATGTCAAAAACCATAATCTCGGGCTGGAAGTTCCTTACCGATATGGGGCTGAGATGCGTACATATCTGCCGGATTTCATAGTTCAGATAGATGACGGCCAGGACGACCCCCTGAATCTGATTGTCGAAATAAAAGGATACCGCCGTGAAGATGCGAAAGAAAAAAAAGCTACAATGGAAACCTACTGGGTGCCTGGTGTTAACAACCAAGGTCATTATGGCCGCTGGGCCTTTGCCGAGTTTACAGAAGTTTACCGGATAGAATCCGACTTTGAAGCAAAAGTTGAAGCAGAATTTAATAAAATGATCGAATCCGTCATTGCTAAGCCGAAACCATAAGGAAGTATAATGGCAAAAAAAGCTAACAACAATAAAACAATCAAGGCTGTTGAAACCATAACACACGATGAAGCATGCCGTAAAAATATTCCCACGGCTGAATATCAATCAGTAATGCGAAAAGATGAACAAACTCCCATACAAATTGCATATGAGCGCCGAAATCGAGATTTAGACCCGCAGCTTGTCTGGCGCGGAAAGGATGAGCAGGACTGGTCGGATTTAGTGGTTCATGCACCACCCCTGTATATACAGGAAAAGGTTCATCCCAAAGTTTTGATTGACGATTTGATGAAGGCAGTGGAGAGTGGTCAGTGGCAAGTGGAGAGTGGAAAAACTAACCACTTGCCGGTTCAAATTGACCTTTTCGCTGATTTCAACGGTATTCCAAAGGGCGCGGATAAAACCGAATTCTACCAGCACGATGCCAACTGGTCGAACAGGATGATTTTAGGGGACAGTTTACAGGTCATGGCATCTCTGGCGGAACGCGAAGGGCTTCGTGGAAAAGTCCAATGTATTTATTTTGATCCGCCATACGGCATCAAGTTCAATTCAAATTTTCAGTGGTCCACCACCAGCCGGGATGTGAAGGATGGAAATGTCGATCATATTACACGGGAGCCGGAACAGGTAAAAGCGTTCCGTGATACCTGGAGGGATGGGATTCATTCATATCTGACGTATTTGCGGGATCGTTTGACTGTGGCGCGGGATTTGTTGACGGAATCCGGCTCGATATTTGTGCAGATTGGAGATGAGAATGTTCATAGGGTGAGGGCATTGATGGATGAGGTATTTGGAGATACCAACTTTATCAGTCTTATCCACTTCCAAACTACAACCGGTCAAGCTTCTGACTTATTGCCAAGATCTGGGGATTACGTTATTTGGTACGGTAAAAATAGGAACAACATCAAATCGAAAAAATTATATGCGGAAAAAAATCTTGCTGATCTTGCCAGCTACAATCAGGCACGCTCTTTGATAACCTTTGCCACCAGAAAACTTTCAAAAGAAGAGAGACTTGGACAAAAATCAATTGATAACCAATGGATAATCTACTCTGCTCAGAACTTGCGTTCACAAGACGCTGGCTCGGAAGAAAATCGTAAATTCCAACTTCGCGGACGAACTTTTGACTGCGGTCCAAACCACCACTGGAAAACAAATCCTTTACCTGGAATTAAACGACTTGAATTTGCAGATCGATTACAAATTAACGGCAACTCTCCCAACTACATCCGATTTATAAATGATTACCCAGTTGTTGAATATACGACACAATGGAATGATACAGCAATTGCGGGGTTTAGCGGTGATAAAAAGAGATATGTGGTTGAAACATCAACCAAGGTAATTGAACGCTGCATAATCATGACAACCGACCCAGGTGACCTTGTCCTCGATCCTACCTGCGGTTCTGGAACAACTGTCTACGTTGCCGAACAATGGGGCCGTCGCTGGATTACTATTGATACTTCTCGTGTAGCGCTGGCCCTTGCCCGTGCACGTATCATGGGTGCGCGTTATTCGTATTATCTGCTTGCAGATAGTAAGGATGGCCAGCTCAAGGAAGCAGAAATTACTAAAACAGCTCCATCGGAAGCGCTAACACAAAACAATATCCGACAGGGATTTGTTTATGAACGAGTGCCCCACATCACTCTTAAATCCATTGCCAACAATATGGAAATTGACGTTATCTGGGAGAAGTACCAGGAGAAATTGGAACCCCTCCGTGAAAAGCTGAATAAGGCGCTTGATAAGAAATGGGAAGAATGGGAAATCCCTCGCCAACTCTCTGACGTCATTCCGGCGAAAGCCGGAACCCAGAAAAAAGAAGTGGAATTTCTCCATGCCCAGTGGTGGCAACAGCGGATTGCACGGCAGAAGGAGATCGACAGCTCCATTGCTGCCAAGGCGGATTTTGAATATCTCTACGACAAACCCTATGAAGACAAAAAGAAGGTGCGGGTGGCAGGGCCGTTCACGGTCGAGAGCCTTTCACCGCATCGCGTGCTTGGAGTAGATGAGAATGACGAGCTGATCGACGGCCTCGCAGAATCGAAGTCCGGATATGGTGAGCTACAGAGCTTTGTTCAAATGATTCTGGAAAACCTCAAGATCTCCGGAGTCCAGCAGGCCCACAAAGAAGATAAGATCAATTTCTCCTCCATTAGCCCATGGCCCGGTTATTATGTATGTGCGGAGGGTAAATACTTTGAAGGCGAAGAAGATACCGGCACTGAAAAACGCGCGGCTATTTTTATCGGGCCTGAGTTTGGAACCGTATCCAGACCGGATCTGGTTTCTGCTGCAAGAGAAGCAGGCGACGGTGATTTTGACGTACTGATATCCTGTGCCTTTAATTACGATGCTCATTCCTCAGAATTTGACAAGCTTGGCCGTATTCCTGTGCTCAAAGCACGGATGAACGCTGACCTCCATATGGCCGATGACCTAAAAAATACCGGTAAAGGCAACTTATTTGTTATTTTTGGTGAGCCGGATATAACAGTGGTTAGTGGTCAGTGGATAGTGACCAGAAACGGAAGGTTGGTTGCAAACTATGAACAAGCTAAAGAGTTATCAGGACTTGGAAGTCTGGAAGAAATCAATCGTGCTGGCCGAGATGATTTATCGGCTTTCCGCCCACTTCCCAAAGGAGGAAAAATTCGGTCTGACAAGTCAGATCCGGCGAGCATCGATCTCCGTACCAGCGAACATCGCGGAGGGAGCGGAACGCAACGGGACGGGGGAATTTCTTCAGTTTTTGGGGATAGCCAGCGGGTCTCTGGCAGAGGTGGAAACCTTTCTGTTTCTGGCCGAAAGGCTGGGGATGGTCACGAAGGATCAAATTTCTCAATCTCTGACTCAGGCGGCGGACGTTGGTCGAATGATCAATGGGCTCAAGCGGTCGCTGCGTTCAAAAACCTGACAGAGGCGGATTTCCCTCTTTCTCTGACCACTGACCACAAGGCGCAGGTCACTATCCACGGTGTGGATGTTTTCCATCCCAACACCGGAGAAGTCCGCAGCGACGGGGCCGAAGGCATTGCCTGCTGGTTTATCGACACGGATTACAACGAAGAGAGCTTCTTCGTCCGCCACGCCTATTTTCTCGGGGCCAATGATCCATACAAGGCTTTAAAAACAACTCTTAAAGCAGAAATCAACCAGGATGCATGGGATTCCCTAAACAGCGACACTTCCCGGCCCTTTGATAAACCGAAATCCGGCCGGATCGCTGTGAAGGTGATCAATCATTTAGGTGATGAAGTGATGAAGGTATTTCGGGTGGAAGGAGGAGTTAAATGACTGAGAAATCAAGGGAGGAAAACAAAGACATATCCAAAAACATTCTGAAATGTCGGGATGATACTCAACCTGTTATTTTTATGCAACAGGGCATATCTATCGATGATTCACCTCCTCAGTTTATGCTTGCAGAGAATTCGACCTGCTCATGGGCAAAACAGGAAGATGTATTTGGGATTGACAAGTTGCGTCCCCGCATCGAGCCTTGGCTGACTGCTTTATGTCAGTCCGAACACTTTTCGCTGTTGTTGGGTTCCGGGTTATCCCATGCCCTACATTATCTTGGGACAGATAAAGTGCTCCCTGGAATGGGGTTAGGAGATTTTGGTGACGAGAACGATGTGGTCAACGGAGAGGCCAAAAGGACGGCAGAGGCTTCCGGACGAGGCGATGGCAACATCGAAGACCAGATACGCGTGGCCAATGAGTTGCTTAGAGGTCTGGAAATTCTTGGCACGAGAGACGAACAGGCCCAAGAGCGTGCTAATGTACTTCGCAGTAAGTTGGTCGATGTCCTTGCAACTTTTGCAAAAGGTATTCTCCGTGGCGAACAGGCCTTAATCGCTGCTGAGGAGAATAAGCGCGAACGTGCCTTTAACTATCTCGTCAGCTTTATGATGAGTTTTGCAAGCCGTACCGGCACCCGAGATCGCCTGCATATTTTCACAACTAACAACGATCGCTTTATCGAGGCTGGCGCGGAAGTTGCCGGCATGCACTTGTTAGACCGCTTCATTGGCTCTCTGGCACCGATTTTCCGTTCTTCTCGCCTCGATTTGGATCTGCATTACAATCCTCCAGGCATTCGCGGCGAACCGCGCTATCTTGAGGGTGTGGCGCGATTTACTAAACTCCACGGCTCATTGGACTGGGTGGACTGCTTTCGAAACATTCGCCGAGTGGGCGTCCCTTTCGGCGCCTGCAACATGCAGCCTTACCTAAATACCTTCGGCACAGCCAAGGTCGATGCGATGAATCTGATGATCTATCCCAACGCGGCTAAAGACCGAGAAACAGCATCCTATCCCTACGTAGAGCTTTTCCGAGATTTAGCCGCCGCGGCTTGCCGCCCCAATCACACACTGATCGCCTTCGGCTATAGTTTCGGAGACGAACACATCAACCGTGTCATTGAGGACATGCTCACCATACCCTCCACCCATCTTGTCGTCATTTCTTACGACGATCCGCTGGGTCGTATCATGAAAACTTATGAGAAGTTAGGGAGGCACGCCCAGATCAGTTTGCTGATCGGCAATCACGTCGGTGAGTTTCAATCTTTGGTGGATCACTACCTGCCGAAACCCGCTATCGATCGAACGACCTTTCGTATGGCCGAGTTGCTCAAGGCGCGATGGGGAACAAAGCAGAGCGAAGATCAGGATTCCGTTCCAACTCCGACGCCTGAAGAAGGAGGCGAGGCATGAGTCAGACACCTTTCGCCCATGCCGAGAGTTTACGAATAGGCACTGTAGATTTTATCTCGCCTGACGAGGTGAAAGTATTGCTTGAAATCGATGCGCCTGAATCGGTTGCACTCAACGCAGGCGGCGCACGCCCCTTTCCACGCGTCAATGGGTATGTGCTTTTGCCGGTCGATGACGGCTACCTCGTTGGACAGATCGAATGGCTATCAATCGAGCGTTCGACTTTCCCTAAGCGTCGAGGTATCCAGGACTTTGGTTTGGTTGATTTGCCATATCCTTTGCGAAAAATGAGCCTGAATCCGATTGGCACACTGCACAAACGAGCCGGGATAAATGAGCAATACACTTTTCGACGTGGAACCGATGCAATGCCTTCAGTTGGAGCCGCAGTTCTACTGCCCACAGAGAAGCAATTGCGTTCTATCATTGAGTCGGGAGAACGGCGGCGAGTCCGTATCGGAACAAGCCCCCTTGCGGGAGATGCTGAGGTTTCAATCGATCCAGATCGCCTGTTCGGGCGTCATCTTGCGGTGCTTGGCAACACGGGTAGCGGTAAGTCCTGTTCTGTCGCAGGGCTAATTCGCTGGTCAATAGAGGCCGCACGGGCTCAAAAGAAATCTATCGGCGAACCTAATGCCCGATTTATAATTCTAGACCCAAACGGAGAGTATTCTCGAGCCTTTTGCGGTACCGATTCTGGAATACAAACAAGAATCTTTAAGGTTAGTCCCAAAGTGGGGGAACTCGCCCTACAAGTGCCTCTATGGTTTTGGAACAGTGCGGAGTGGTGTTCCTTTACACAGGCGAGTACAAAAACACAGAAGCCCTTGCTAAAGCGTGCACTTCGTGAAGTGAAGGCAGGGCGTATTGGAGCTGGAGAATTTACGGAACAAGAAAAAAAACTGGAACTGCGCCGATATCTTTCTTCGACACTGATCACCATTCAACGTGATCTTCGTTCAGGTGCAATTAAGACGGATGAAACCAAATTTGGATTTCGATTAAAGGCAATCAAGAGTGATTTGGAGCAGAAAAAGAACGACTTTCCCGTACACAGGCTTATAGATATCCAAGATGCTATTCAAAAAGCGTTGGATGCAACATTTCAAAGCTTCATTGATAAAAACCAGAAATTAGTCGAATACTACCGAGCATTCACCGAAGATCAGATCAATCAGATCATAAATACATTAAAAGCTTCATTGGAAACTCTTGGTGGCATCATTTATCAAGAGGGCCCTGACGAAGATGTTCCCCTACCATTCAAAGGCGTGGATCTTGCCGATCACTTACACATCCTTTCCGATCAAGAAAATGTCAGTCAGTTCCTCGACTTCCTGATATCAAGGATTAGGACGTTTCTTTCTGACAGAAAGATTGATTCCGTTGTTGGTGGTAGCAGTACGGTAACCCTCGACCAATGGTTGATGGACTATATCGGCAGCGAAAATGTGACTGATGGCCAAATTTCCATTCTTGATCTGTCACTTGTGCCAACTGAGGTCGTTCATGTGGTCACAGCGGTTACTGCCCGCATGGTTTTTGAGGCGCTTCAGCGTTTCAGGAAACTTAATCACGTGGTTTTACCGACGGTATTGGTTATGGAGGAGGCACATATTTTCATTAAGCGTTACAAGGATGACATCGAAAACTATGACGCCGCTACAGTTTGTTGTCAGGTCTTCGAACGCATCGCTCGCGAAGGTCGTAAGTTTGGACTCGGCCTGGTGCTTTCTTCACAGAGGCCGTCGGAACTTTCTCCCTCCGTTCTCTCGCAATGTAATACTTTCCTGTTGCATCGCATCAGCAATGACCGGGACCAGGAGTTGATTCATCGACTGGTACCAGATAATCTTCGTGGCCTGCTACGTGAGTTACCGTCTCTACCTTCTCAGAATGCAATTCTTCTTGGATGGGCATCTGAGCTTCCGGTATTGCTGAAAATGGATGATCTACCAAAGACTCAACAGCCGCATTCGGACGATCCGGACTTCTGGGATGTTTGGACAGGAAAAGATATCGAAGGGAAGATTGTTGAGCGTAAAGCCGAGTGGAAGTCTATCGCAGATGATTGGCAGGGGAAATGACCTGATGCAATTCCGAATAGCAGATACATTTACTGACAGTCTCACAAGATTAAATAATGATGAACAAAAAGCTGTAAAGACTTCTGCTTTTGATCTTCAGTTGAATCCGGCAAATCCGGGCATGCAGTTTCACAAGCTTGAAAAAGCAAAAGATCCAAACTTCTGGTCTGTTCGTGTGAACCGGGATATTCGGCTGATTGTTCATAAAAACCAGGATAGTTTAATGCTTTGCTATGTTGGGCACCATGATGATGCCTATCGGTGGGCGGAAAAACGAAAACTGGAAACTCATCCTAAAACCGGTGCAGCTCAGTTGGTTGAAATCAGGGAAACAGTCGAAGAAATAACTATCCCTAAATATATTGATGTAAAACAGCAGCCGGTTTCAAAACCGTTCTTGTTTGAAAATTTATCTGATGATGAATTGTTGAACTATGGAGTTCCTGCTGAATGGTTAAATGACGTGCATAAAGTCAATGAAGATACTGTTCTTGATCTGGCTGGTCATTTACCCGGTGAGGCTGCAGAAGCTTTACTGAATCTGGCTATAGGCATTAAACCACAAACTTCAATGGAATCGTTTGCATGCGAAAATCCATTCGATCACCCGGATGCGCAACGCTGTTTTCGGGTTATGAGCAATACGGAAGAACTCGCAAAGGCTTTGGATTATCCCTGGGAAAAATGGACTGTTTTCCTTCATCCGGAGCAACGTCAACTGGTTGAGAAAGATTATAATGGGCCTGCAAGGGTTTCAGGCTCGGCAGGTACAGGCAAAACAGTAGTTGCACTTCATCGGGCAGTTTTTCTTGCCCGTACCAATCCGGATGCAAGAGTTTTGCTGACTACTTTTTCAGATACACTGGCTAATGCCTTAAACACCAAGCTGAGGCGTTTAATTGGCAATGAACCACGTATTGCCGAGCATCTGGAAGTATATTCTCTTGATTATATCGGCCAGCGGCTTTATGAGTTAAATTTTGGCCGCCCAAAAATTGCATCGAAAGAGGTTGTTCGCCAACTTCTTAAGGAATCAGCCAAAGATGTTGAGCAAAACAGGTTTGGCCTTTATTTCCTGATAACTGAATGGACCGATGTTGTGGATGCCTGGCAGTTGAAAACGTGGGAAGCATATCGTGACGTAAGACGTTTAGGGCGCAAGACGCGCTTACCCGAAAAGCAACGCGAAATACTCTGGTCAATCTTCGATCGCGTTTGGTCTGCCATTAATAAACAGGAAATGATCACAAAATCAGAAGTATTCACAAAAACGGCATCCAAAATTTCAAGCAGCAACCATCCACCTTTCAATTATGTTATTGCAGATGAATCTCAGGATCTTAGTGTGCCCCAATTAATGTTTCTTGCGGCATTTAACTCAAATAAACCAAACAGCCTTTTCTTTGCCGGAGACTTGGGCCAAAGGATATTCCAGCAGCCTTTCTCATGGAAATCTCTTGGGGTGGATATTCAGGGCCGTTCCCGAACACTTCGGATCAATTACCGGACCTCACACCAAATCAGGAAACAGGCAGACCTTCTTTTAGGGCCGGAACTATCCGACGTTGACGGTAATACGGAAAACCGGCGAGGAACGATTTCTGTGTTTAACGGTCCAAAACCGGAAATTATGGTTTTTGATACACAGGAAGATGAGATTGAATCTGTCGGCAAATGGCTTACGGAACGTCTGAATGAAGGCGTGGCGCCAAATGAAATAGGTGTTTTTGTCCGATCAACAAATGAATTATTCAGGGCTTGCGAGGCTGTTCAGAAAACCGGAAAATCCTTTAAGGTTCTTGATGAAAAGGTTGAAACTACGAGTGGACATATATCAATCAGCACTATGCATCTTGCCAAAGGTCTGGAGTTTAAAGCCGTCTGCGTGATAGCCTGTGACGATGAAGTAATTCCCTCCCAGGAACGGATCGAAACAGTAGCCGATGACATGGATCTTGAAGAAGTATACAACACGGAACGTCACTTGCTTTATGTTGCTTGCACTCGTGCAAGGGATAATCTTTTGGTTTCCGGTGTTAAACCGGTGTCGGAATTTCTTGATGATATAAGGAGTGATTGGGTTTAAATAATATGATGCTTTTTTAAAGTCTGTGTTATCTACTATTGATCACAGCTAAATCTTAACCTTTGATAAGAAGAATATGAAACAAAAATGGAGGCGTAAAATGATAGCGAAGAAAAAGAGAAAGAGAGGTATTGACGAGTGAAAAAGTGGATTGTTTACCTTGTGCGATGCACCGATGGAACTCTTTGTTGCGGGGTAACCAATGATCTTTCGAAGCGTATCAAGGCGCATAACTCCGGCAAGGGGGCGGTTTACACTCGAGGAAGGTTTCCCGTCCACCTCGAGGCTAAAAGCAGGACAATGACGCGATCGGAGGCGCTCAGGCTGGAAATTCTGAAGTGGATAACAAAGGAAAAGTTACTATAATTATTGTTGGATTTTATTAGACCGTAATGAGAAAATAAAAAACCCGTTATTTCTAACGGG
>NZ_JBAMMY010000116.1:0-4010 GCF_051233685.1 Desulfobacterium sp. N47 | reverse complement strand
TTATGAACTCATGAGCTGTTTTTTTCTTTATCCTCGCACCTTTAACCTTGCCCCTTGCACCTTTCTTTTCCCTCATCAACTCACGAACTCATGAGCTGTTTTTTCACCTTTATCCTTTAACCTATCTTTTTAAGCGCTTTTGCAGCAGATTGCTTGACCTTTATCCTGTACTTCAAATTTCAAGTTCTTTTTTCAAATCTTCCCAGGGGGTAGGCTCACCGGGCTCGCTTTTAGCTTTCCATGCATCTTCAATATCAATTTTATCCTCGATTTCCTGCAATAATTTCAGTTCTTTCATTGAAACCAGAGCAGCTATAGATTCCCCTCGCCTGGTCAGAACAAAGGATTCATCTCCATACGCTACCCGATTAATAATATCTGCAAATTTTTTCCTCGCATCAGCTGTTGTTATTTTTTTTAACATGAAAAACATCCTTCCATCTAATTATTGCCAAATAGTACGTTTTGTACATATTGTATCTAAAACAAATGCGAATGTCAATCGGCTTTTTATCTGACAACAGGGTAACCGCATTTGGATTTAACATATTCTTTGATGGTTATGTAAAAATCCACAAACCGTTATGCCGGTTTTGATGTTTAAAAAACTATTAAACGGTGTATTAATTCCAAATGCGGTTACCCTGGTGATTTCTTTATTAAGTCTTGCTTTTTGGCTTTAGTTTCCATATATTGATTTATCAAGTATACAGAGACTTCGCCCGGCATCAATATGGACTGCAATGCAGATTGATCCGGTTTAATAGATGGGGAATCAACTTTGATAGATGACATAGTATGGCTTGACAGCATTGTCGATAAACTTGCTTTCCCCTCACCAACTCATGAACTCACGAACTTATGAGCTGTTTTTTTCTTTATCCTTGCACCTTTAACCTTGCCCCTTGCACCTTTCTTTCCCCTCACCAACTCATGAACTCACGAACTCATGAGCTGTTTTTTATCTTTCACCTTTAACATTTGTATAACGCACTGGGGCAAACAAAACAAGGCCGTTATTTATCGATATTTTTCATTAAGAAATTGAATAATAAGGTTTTGATCATTACAGCGCGGGATATGAACAGGAAAGAAAGAAAAAGATATGAAAAAAAGTAAAAAGATAGAAGATATGTCTATTTATCAAGCATCGGCTTTCTGGGATGAACATGACTTTACCGAATTTGATGATGTTCAGGAAGTAAGAGATATTAAATTTAATCTCGTAAAGAAAAAATATGTCGGGCTGGATATGAACATATATTCCAAGATCCGGAAGAAGGCACGAAAATTACATATAACCGAGGATGTTCTGATTAATGAATGGTTGCGCGAAAAAGCTGAAGCATAGTGTAAGAATAAACACGCCGGTTTCTGTTCTCGGTTGACTGTTATCTGTAAACCACAAACTGACAACCGCTTTCCACTCATAACTTTATGAAAAAACTCTGAGACTCTGTGTACTCTGTGAGAGATTTTTTTAGCCTGCGAACATAGGCGATGCCTCATTGCCTGTCCGGTATCCGGCCGGCAGGCAAAACATCCTGTCCATCCTGTTAATCCTGTCTAATAAAACCTCGGTGAATCAATGCGTTGTACCGAGAACACTTGCAGACGTTTTCGAATATGACTTTATTTGTAAACGTCTCCCTTACTAAGGAAATTTCTTACAAAACCGGCAATCGTTTTTTTATCGATTATCGCGTGACATTCCTGAAAGGATCTGATATATGCTAATTATGATCAATAATACGGAAATACTTAGAAAATTTGAATCTGACTTTATCAGAAGTCAGGGCGTTCTTCCATATGAGAAATCTCTGAAACTCTTTACTGCTATGTGGAAAGAAGGCATAATGCTTGGGGTGTTTCCACCTGTTGACCCAATGGCAGGTATCGAGGTTGATATTCGAATGGCCCGGATTTTAAATACATGTTTGACGAAACCATAGCCCGCATAGGCGCTTGTCTTGAAAAAGCTGAAATCCCATATATGATAATCGGTGGGCAAGCTGTTCTATTGTACGGTGAGCCCCGCCTTACCCGCGATATCGATATCACTCTTGGCGTCAATATAGATAGACTCGAAAATATTCTTGCTATAGTACAACATCTTTTTCTCAAACCTCTTCCGGAAGATATATCAGCCTTTGTCCGTCAGACCATGGTTTTACCCACTTCGGATGAGACAACAGGCATCCGGGTAGACTTTATATTTTCTTTTTCTCCCTATGAATCCCGGGCAATCCGAAGAGCAAAAAAAATAAAAATTCTGAATCAGAATGTTTGTTTCGCCTCGGTTGAGGATCTCATTATCCATAAAATTTTTGCAGGACGGCCAAGAGATATCGAAGATGTGCGTTCAGTAGTTATGAAAAATCCAGCCATAGATATCAACTACATAGAAAAATGGCTGAAAGACTTCGATGCCTCAACCGATGAAAAAATTTTTTTAGACAGCTTCAGGAAAATAGCTGCATACTGTAAACCGTAAACCGCTTTTCCCTTTTTTCCCCTCGAATCATAGAATCCTCGAATCCTTGAACCCTTCTTCCATCTTCTGTCAGATTCTAATTGAACCTTATAAATTGTCGTTGGAGGTTATCATGTTATTAAAGTATATTCCGGCGGCGCTTCACCATGCAAAATATTAAATTCTGCCCGATGATGGCAGCTATTATGGCGAAATTTCGGAATGCAATGGCGTTTACGCAAATGCGAAAACGCTTGAAAACTGTCGAGAGGAACTTAGGGAAATTTTAGAAGAGTGGATCCCTTTTCGTGTTCATGAAAATCTCTCATTGCCTGTCCGGCATCCGGCCGTCAGGCAAAAATCCTGTCCATCCTGTTAATCCTGTCTAAAAATACTCTGCGACTCTGTGTACTCTGTGAGAAAAATACGGACGTATCGCAATACGCCCCTACACCTTCAACCTTCCTTTCCCCTTATCAACTCACCAACTCACGAACTTATGAGCTGCATTTTTAATCTTTCCCCTTGAACCTTTCACCTTTATCCTTGAGCCTTATTTCCCTTATCAACTCATGAACTTACGAGCTTATGAGCTGTTTTTTCACCTTTCCCCTTGAACCTTTCACCTTTATCCTTTAACCTTCCTTTCCCCTTATCAACTTATGAACTCATCAACTTATGAGCTATTTTTTTATCTTGTCCTTGAACCTTTCACCTTTATCCTTTAACCTTCCTTTCCCCTTATCAACTTATGAACTCATCAACTTATGAGCTATTTTTTTATCTTGTCCTTGAACCTTAAACCTTCTTCTTTCAACTTTATATGGGCGGGTTATGAACCAGCCCCTACATCTTTCTTTTCCTGACTCCTGAGCTCAGGCCCCTTCAAACCGCTTTTCTCCGCCAACTCATAAATCCGGTTTATCTTTTCCTTGCTTTTTGGCTTTCGCTACCATATATTCTTACCAGTAAGATTTATCAACCAAATGGAGGATTATTATGGCTAATATTGCAACAACAAAAATGACATCGAAAGGGCAGGTCGTTATCCCTGAAAATATTAGAAAACAATTAAACTTAAAGGCTGGAACTCAATTCGTGGTTGTTGGGGAAAAGGATGTTATAATTCTGAAAAATATTGAGCCGCCATCATTTGGCGAGGTTGGCGATCTTATAACTGAAGCCAGAGAAAAAGGTAAACAGGCCGGAATTAAAAAGTCTGATATCGGCGATGCCATTTTAAGGGTACGGAATAAAAAGAAATGAGAGTTATCCTTGATACGAATGTAATCATATCAGGAATTTTTTTCAGCGGCCCTCCATCAAAAATTCTTAAAGCATGGGGAAACAAGAACTTACAAATTGTACTTTCACAACAAATTCTCGATGAATACAAATGAGTTCCTTCAAAAAGAGGGAATTCACGAAGAGGTCACTGCAGCAGCTTTTAAACGAATCATTGCACGGCAGTTGGATAACGTGATGAAATCTAAACATATCACCAAATCTGAGATGGCATCTCGAATGCACACCAGCC
>NZ_JBAMMY010000115.1:0-1157 GCF_051233685.1 Desulfobacterium sp. N47 | reverse complement strand
GAGGTATGCTATCGTTTCAATCGTAGGTTTTGGAATAAGGAAGTGTTCCATCGCTTATTATTTGCTTGCGCTACAACGACCACTATAACGAGGGATGAGCTGATGTCAAAAAAGCGGGTCAGCTAAGTCAATAGGCAATTTTTGTTTTATAACGTCGCAAATCACCTGCGCTGAAAGCGTCAGGTGCATTTGCATTGTTAGGCAGATCTGGCACTCTTGTTTCTATTGGGCAGTATAACCCCCATCTATAACTAACTCGGTTCCGGTAACAAATTTAGACTCATCCGATGCAAGATACAGCACGCCGTAAGCAATATCGTCAGGATCTCCGACATGACCAATGGGGTGGCGACTATCAACCTCCTCTCTGAATGCTTGGACACCCTCCGGGGAATCTTCAGCCAGTTTCTCTACGAGGGGTGTCCAGATAAAGCCCGGATGTATGGAATTGACTCTAATATTGTCTTTTGCATAAAGCAGCGCATCATTTTTGCTCATCAGCCGAACCGCCCCTTTTGATGCATGATACGGTGGAAGGTCTGAAGCACCTACAATGCCATAAATGGAGGACATGTTAATGATGCTTCCGCTGCCCGATTTTTTCATTATCGGAATTGCATGTTTGGTACAGAAGAAAACACCGCTGACGTTCACAGCCATGACTTTATCCCATTCCTCTTTGGTTATTTCGTGCGTCGGTTTATTGACCCCGGCGATACCAGCATTGTTAACAAGTATGTCTATTGATCCGAATTTATGAGCGATATCGGCAAAAGCGCTGCTAACGCTATGTTCCTGCGAAGTATCGACATGCCAGTATTTCGCAATTCCTCCAAATTCTTCGATTTTCTCTACTACTTGTTTGCCTTCTTCATCCGCTATGTCTGTTACAGCGACCATTGCTCCTTCTTTAGCCAATTGCAAACAAACGGCTCGACCGATCCCTAATGCACCACCAGTAACGATGGCTGTCTTGCCTTCTACTCTTTTCATAATTTCCTCCTTTTTTATGCTGTGCCTAACACAAAGTTCACCGGCCGGGAACACAAACCGGCTGTGTTTTAACCACGTTTAACTCAACCAAGGTTATTTGGAAAAAAGGCGCGGGTTCCCGGTCGAGTGTGTAACGCTTTGTTATCTTTTATGCAATCTTATTT
>NZ_JBAMMY010000140.1:0-2424 GCF_051233685.1 Desulfobacterium sp. N47 | reverse complement strand
GGCTTTTTAATTATAATTACATTATCGTTATTCATGGTGTGTGTATCCTTTCCTTTTTTTTGGTCGGTTAATTGCCTCGGTAACAATCAACCGATGGATACACCACCTATCTCCCTAAACACAACTTTTGATTATATCTCTTTTCGTTTCGCATATTATGGGTGGTAGGTTAGATATTGATTAGAGATTTGTTTTGTTTGAGTTAAAATTAATTCTTGCAATTTCACTTTAAGAAACTATGAAGACTTATCTGATTATGACAGATGGGTTGTCTGTCATACTGCCAGCTTGACTGGAATAGAATTAACTTTTATAACCTGGGCTATATCATAAGGAGACAGAGGTGCATCACGATTAAATGCCAGGGTTTTTTGTATAGTATTTTCGAACTCCATGATTTTAACGAGCTATGAATATCCGGAAGGCAAAGCTTTTGCTTTATCGGTTATTCCAGGATTTTTTAATCTTTTTTATTCTGAATAATTATGTGGGAAGTAAGATGTACCCATTCTTTTCATGTAAAAAGCTCTTATGAGAATTTTTCTAAAATCCTCGCATCGAATTTTGATATTTTTTTCATGACCGTTTTCTACCCATGAAACATATGCATGCTCATCAGGTGAATGGAAAAGAAATCCATTACTTTTCACATAATCAATTAAAAAATCCACTTGGCTTGAATAGATACAATTTTCTTCCTTATTAGCCTTATGAGCAATATTCGTCTTCTTTGCAGTGCCCTGATCGTCCCTGGTTTAACAGGAACATTCGACTGTGTGGGCGGTGTTGGTTCGGTCTCAGAAAGTTCAGGCTGTTTTGATACCGGTTGGCTTATACCCAGTCTCATGTCAGTAATTTGTTGCACAGAGCTGTTATTGTCTTGTGCAGGTTCCTTTGCCTTTAATGCTTCGTGTACATCTGTCATACGATTTCTCCTTATCTATAATTTGAATTTAAGTATAAGAAAAATCATAAAAGTCTGTTGAAAACCGCATGTAAATAATATATACAATCCCCTGAAAATCAGAAAAAATCTTTTCGGAATATAGCAAATTCATTAGGGCGCATAATGGTCTCATCTAAGAAGGATATGATATGAAAACAGCTTTAATTACAGGCATAACCGGTCAAGATGGAGCATATCTTGCTGAATTTCTTCTTGAAAAAGGATACAATGTTCATGGGATAAAACGAAGAGCTTCTTTGTTTAACACCCAAAGAGTTGATCATTTATACAAAGATCCCCACGAGCAACATGTACGGTTTTTCATGCATTATGGCGATTTGACGGATGCGACAAATTTGATCAGGATCATTCAGGAGGTTCAACCTGATGAAATTTATAACCTTGCCGCACAGAGTCATGTTCAGGTTTCGTTTGAAATTCCTGAATACACAGCAAATACAGATGCGCTTGGCGCTTTGAGGATACTCGAAGCCATAAGGATCTTAGGGCTTGAGAAAAAAACACGTTTTTACCAGGCCTCAACAAGCGAGCTTTACGGGAAAGTACAGGAAGTTCCCCAATCCGAAAAAACACCTTTTTATCCGCGTTCCCCTTATGCCTGCGCAAAACTTTATGCTTACTGGTGTACCATAAATTACAGAGAAGCTTACAATATATATGCCTGTAACGGCATTCTTTTTAATCATGAGTCTCCGCTGCGCGGCGAAACTTTTGTTTCACGTAAAGTCACCAGAGCTGCTGCGCGTATAGCGCTTGGCCTTGAAAAAAAACTGTTTCTTGGGAATCTTAATTCATTAAGAGACTGGGGTGATGCAAGAGATTTTGTTCGGGCGCAGTGGATGATTCTGCAGCAGGAAAAGCCCGATGATTTTGTTATAGCGACAGGAATCCAGCATTCTGTGCGCGAGCTTTGCGAATATGCTTTCAGGGAAGCCGGGATAAAAATAGAGTGGAAGGGAAACGGGATAAAAGAAAAAGGAATCGTTGCCGCTTTTGATTCTGAAATTACCTCAAAGCCTGGTGTAAATTTTAATGTAAAAAAATTAAAAAAAGGTCAGACTGTCATTTCTGTTGACCCCCGGTATTTCAGACTGACCGAAGTTGAAACATTATTGGGTGACCCTTCAAAAGCAAAAAAAGTATTAGGATGGGTTCCGGTTATTTCCTTTGAAAAGATGATCAGGGAAATGGTTGCCTATGATATTGAACAATGTGTGCGTGAAGTTGTTTGCTTAAGAAACGGCCTGAACACTCCGGCGTGCTTTGAAGCGAATATGTAAATTATTTGAGTAATCTTAGCATTAAAGTTATCATGATCTAAAGTTTCACTGTTTTTGAAGCCGTTCAAACATGGTTTTAAAATTTTGCGATATTTTTTCACAAAACATAAAAAGATGGCATGTAAAATGCATTGCAATTTATATACCAAGTATTTCAAGCACTTACGTCAACTTTTG